>JBOHAJ010000024.1:0-2584 GCA_050697715.1 Gaiellaceae bacterium | reverse complement strand
GCACTACCACCAGACGCGGTCCTCCATGGACGCGCCGGCCTCGCCCTCCGGCTTCGTCCAGAAGTCGGCCGAGAGATACTTCCAGCCGCCGTCGGCGAGCACCGCGACGACGACGCCCTCCTCGAGCTCCTCGGCGATGCGGCGCGCGACGTGAATGACCGCCCCGGAGGAAACCCCGGCGAAGATCGCCTCCCGCTCGAGCAGCAGCCGCAGACCCTGCACGGACTCCTCGTTCGTCACGAGCACCTTGCGGTCGAGCTTGGCGACGTCGAGGATCGGGGGCACGTAGCCGTCGGCGAGCGAGCGCAGCCCGTAGACCAGGTCACCCTGGAGCGGCTCCGCGGCCGCCACCAAGATGTCGGGGAAGGACTCCCGAAGCCGGTCCCCCGCGCCCATGAGGGTGCCGCCGGTTCCCAGGCCGGCGACGAGCGCGTCCACGCGAGGGAGGGCTTCCGCGATCTCGGCGCCGGTCCCCTCGTAGTGGGCGCGGGGGTTGGCCTCGTTGGCGTACTGGAAGGGCATGAACCAGCGCGGGTCGTGCTCGGCCAGGCGGAGAGCCATGCGTACGGCGCCGTTCGAGCCCTCGTGTGCCGGAGAGAAGACGATCTTCGCGCCGTAGAGCTCCAGGAGCCGCACTCGCTCAGGGGTGGAGTTCTCGGGGAGCACGCAGGTGAGCGGGTAGCCCTTCAGCTTCGCGACCATGGCGAGCGAGATGCCGGTGTTGCCGCTCGTCGGCTCGAGGAGCTCGCGGCCGGGCTCGAGCTCGCCGGAGGCCTCGGCCGTCTCGATCATCGCCCTGGCGACCCGGTCCTTGAGCGAGCCGGTCGGATTGGCGCCCTCGAACTTCGCATAGAGCCGCACGCCCTCGTGGGGCGCGAGACGGGGCAGCTCGACCAGCGGTGTCGACCCGATCGTCTCCAGGAGCGAGGGGGTGAGCGTCCGCTCGCCGCCGGCCATGGCGGGCAGGAGGATGACCGTCGAGCCCTCGCCGACCGGCGTGTCGAGGCCCTGGAGCGTGCGCACGTCCTCGCTGTCCACGTAGACGTTGACGAAGGGGGCGATCCCGTTTCCGTCCTCGAGCACCTGACGCCCGAGCGCCGGAAAGCGGTCGGCCAGGTCGGAGAGAACCTCCCGCAGCGTGTCGCCGGAGGCGTGGACCTCGCGCACGCCCGCCACCTCGGAGCGCAGGGTGGGGGGAATGCGAACGCGGGTCACGACGCGACGCGGGTTCGGCCGCTTTGGCAGAACTCGACGTAGTCGATGTAGTCGGTGATGGTGGGGCTCTCGCCGCAGACGGGGCACTCGGGATCGCGGCGGAGGGCGATCTCGGTGAACTGGGTCTCGAGCGCGTCGAAGATCAACAGCCGTCCGACCAGCGGCTCGCCTACGCCGAGCGCGAGCTTGAGCGCCTCGTTCGCCTGGAGCGAGCCGACGATGCCCGGGAGGACGCCGAGCACGCCGCCCTCCGCGCAGCTCGGTGCGAGCTCGGGCGGCGGAGGCTGCGGGAAGAGGCAGCGGTAGCAGGGCCCTTCCTTTGGCTTGAAGACGGTCGTCTGGCCCTCGAAGCGGAAGATCGAGCCGTGGACGACCGGGATTCCGTGCCAGACGGAAGCGTCATTCAGGAGGTAGCGCGTGGGGAAGTTGTCCGCGCCGTCCACGATCACGTCCCAGCCCTCGCCCAGGATGCGGTCGACGTTCTCGGACGTGAGGCGCTCCTTGAAGACCTTGACCGTGACATCCGGGTTGAGCGCCTCGATCGTCCGTTTCGCCGACTCGGCCTTCGACTCGCCGAGCCGCTCGGTCGAGTGGACGATTTGCCGCTGGAGGTTCGTCTCGTCCACGGCGTCGTCGTCCACGATGCCGAGCGTTCCTACGCCCGCTGCGGCGAGGTAGAGCGAGGCCGGCGAGCCGAGCCCGCCCGCTCCGATGAGGAGCATGCGCGAGTCGAGAAGCTTGAGCTGGCCGGCCTCGCCGACCTCGGGGATGAGGAGGTGGCGCGAGTAGCGGCGCCGCTTCGTGTCGTCGAGGGCGCGGGGGACATCGAAGCCGAAGCCGTTCCGCTTCCAGTCTGTGAAGCCCCCCGTGAGCGAGGCCACGCTCTCGTAGCCGAGCTCCTCGAGCGTCTTCGCCGCGAAGGCCGAGCGGTTGCCGCTCGCGCAGTAGACGATCACCGGGCGCGTCCGGTCGGGAGCGGCCTGCTCGATGCGCGACTCGAGCGACCCGCGCGGAATGTGGAAGGCGCCGGGGATGTGGCCCTCCGCCCACTCGTCTCGCTCGCGCACGTCGACGAGGACGGGAGGTGTCCCGTCCGCCAGTCGCTCCTGCGCCTCGCGCGCATCGATCTCCTCGATCTCGGAGCGGATCTGGTCCAGCAGCTCACGGTAGGTAGCCATTGCTTTAGGAAGTATAGCTATCGGGCGCAAGGCCCCTGCGGCTTGATGGTTGATCGGAAAGTGTGGTGCCGGCGGGGGCGGTCGTGACCGAGTCTGACGCCGCGATCATCCGCAGCCCGTACCATGAAGGTACGGGCGAGGAACGAGCGTGGCGTCAGGCGACGTGTCACGGGCGTCATCCGGCGGTGCCA
>JBOHAJ010000023.1:0-8518 GCA_050697715.1 Gaiellaceae bacterium | reverse complement strand
GAGCTCGCCCGCGCCATGCGCGTCGAGCGATTCGGGCGCGAGGGCCTCGGCGGCGGCCTCGGCTGCCTCCGCCAGCTCGGTCACGTGGCGGAGCCGCTCCCGCTCGGCGCCGAGCCGCTCGTCCGCGCCGGGCTCCAGCCCCTCGGTGCGCTCCACGAGCTCGCGCAGCTCCTCCACGCGACCGACGCGGCCGGCGGCGGCGAGGACGAGCTCCTCGCGACGTCGACGGGCGGTGGCAAGCTCGCGCCAAGCGCGGGCGGCTTCGGCGCGGCGGCGAAGCTGCTCCTCGCCGGCGAAGGCGTCGAGCACCTCGAGCTGGAAGGCGGGGCGTGCGAGCCGGCGCTGCTCGAACTGGCCCGACATGGCGAGGAGGCGCTCGACGGCCGCGGCCAGGTCCTCACGGGGCACGGCCCGGCCCCAGGCGTAGGCGCGGGTGCGACCGTCGCGGAAGATGCGCCGGGCCGCCACGAGCCCCTCCTCGCCTTCCGGGCGGAACTCCGCCAGGGTCTCGAGGTCGTCGAGCGCGCCCTCCGGCAGGTCGAGCTCGGCCTCAACGTAGGCCTCGTCCGCGCCCGGGCCGAGGTAGCCCGCGTCCCCCGGCGCGCCGAGCAGGAGTCCGATCGCCTGCGCGAGGATCGTCTTCCCCGCTCCGGTCTCCCCGGTGACGGCGTTCAGCCCGGACGTGAAGGCGAGGTCGGCCTCGCGGATGAGGACGAAGTTGTCGATGCGAAGGCGCCTGAGCATTTAGATGGTTGATCGGGAAGTGTGGTGCCGGCGGGGGCGTCCCTGACCGAGCCTGAGGCCGCGATCATCCGCAGCCCGTACCAGAAAGGTACGGGCGAGGAACGAGCGTGGTCTCAAGCGACGCGTCAGGGGCGTCATCCGGCGGTGCCACGGTTTTCCGGTCAATTTTCGATCAATCATCTAAGGGAAGACGTTGCGGTAGCGGGTGAAGAACGTGACCTCGGGGAGGACCGCCAGGCAACACGTCTCCTCGCCGACTCCCACGCGGATGACTTGCTCCGAGGCGAGCTCATCCACCTGGTGGCCGTCCACGAGCACGGTGACGGGGACATCCGCGCTGCGGTTCGTGATCGTGAGATCGAGGCCCCGAGGGACGACGAGCGGGCGGGCGTGCAGGGAGTGCGGCGCGACGAAGGTCAGCGCCATCGCCTCCAGGCCCCACATCATCACGGGCCCGCCGTTGGAGAGGTTGTAGGCCGTCGAGCCCGAGGGCGTGCAGCAGATCATGCCGTCGCAGGGCTGGTCGCCGAGGCGCTCGCCGCCGAGCTCCCAGCCGAGCTCGACCATGCGGCCGGGCTGCGTGCTCGTGACGACGACGTCGTTGACCGCCGCGTGCTGGGCCCCGTCCGTTTGTGCTGAGAGCGTGCAGAGCTCGACGGTCCGGAAGTCGCCCGCAAAGAGCCGCCCCAGCGCGGGCTCGAGTTCCTCCCCCTCTGCGCTCGTGAGGAAGCCCACTCGGCCGAAGTTGACGCCGAAGACGGGCACGCCGGCCCCGAGCGTGGCGCGGAGCCCGCGGAGCATCGTGCCGTCCCCGCCGAGGGCGACGACCACGTCCGGGCTCCCGTCGTCGACCCCGACGAGCTCGACGCCGGCGGCACGGGCCACCTCCCCGAGGCGCTCGAGCGCCCTCTCGACCGGCTCACGCCCGCCGCGCTGGGTCATCACCGCCAGGCGGCGGACCGGCTCTCGCTGCGGACTCTTACGGCTCTGCGGCGAAATAGACGAAGAGCTCACGGTTCCCTTTCGGTCCGGGCAAGCCGGAATCGGTGACTCCGAGCAGTCGACCTCCCCAGGCGGGCACGCGAGAGGTGATCTCGTCCACCACGCGGCGCCGCACCTCCGGGTCGCGCACGACCCCGCCCTTCCCCACGTCGGCCCGGCCTGCCTCGAACTGCGGCTTGACGAGAACGAGAGCGCGCCACCCGGGTGCGGCGCAGGCGAGCGCCGGCGGGAGAGCCTTGGCAAGCCCGATGAAGGAGACGTCGCAGGTGACGAAGGTTGGCGCGAACGGCAGCTCGTCGCAGCCGAGCGCGCGCACGTTCGTCCGCTCGAGCACCGTGACGCGCGGGTCGCCGCGCAGCTTCGGGTGGAGCTGTCCGTACCCGACGTCGAGCGCGCAGACGCGGGCCGCTCCCTCCTGGAGGAGGCAGTCGGTGAAGCCCCCGGTCGAGGCGCCGACGTCGAGGCAATCCTCGTCCGTGACGTCGATCCCCAGGGCCTCCAGCGCCTGCGCGAGCTTCTCGCCCCCACGGGAGACGAAGCGAGGTCCCTCCTCCACCTCGAGCTCGGCCGTCTCGTCCACCTGCTCGCCCGCCTTCGCATGGCCCTTCACGAGGCCCGCGAGCACGAGCGCCTGGGCCTGCGCGCGGCTCTCCGCCAGGCCGCGCTCGACGAGGAGGACGTCGAGGCGCTTCTTGGGCACGACGGGAGCGTACCCCCTAGGTCGCAGCAGAACTGTCACGGGTCAGCGCCCGGAAGCTCACGCACGTCTTTCCCGGATGGCGGCCACGAGCTCGGCGAGCACTGACGTGTCCCCCGGGAGCGCGCGCAAGCGCTCGTGCACGCGCGTGCGCGCCTCGTCTGCCAGCTCGCGGGCTCGCGGGAGCCCGTAGAGGGAGACGTACGTCACCTTGCCGGCGGCCTCGTCCTTCCCCGGCGTCTTGCCGAGCTCCTCGGCCGTGCCCGTCGCGTCGAGGATGTCGTCCACGATCTGAAACAGGAGCCCGATCTCTTTCCCGAACGTCCTCCAGGGATCGCGTGCGGAGGGAGGAACGCCACCGACGAGCGTTGCGCAGTTCACACACGCGAGCAGGAGCCTCCCAGTCTTCAGTGAGTGCAGGTTGCGGAGATCCTCGCCGTCGAGCTCTCCGTCCTCCGTCACGTCCAGGTACTGCCCGCCGATCATCCCGAGCGTCGCTTGGGTCAGCTCGCGGGCGACGTCCGGCGTGTCGTAACGGAGAGCGAGGCGGAAAGCCTCGGCGAGAAGCGCGTCGCCCGCAAGGACGGCGACGCCCTCGCCGAAGCGGACGTGGGCGCTCGGCTGGCCGCGGCGGAGGTCATCGTCGTCGAGCGCGGGGAGGTCGTCGTGGACGAGGCTGAAGGTGTGGACGAGCTCGAGCGAGCACGCAGCCGGCAGGAGCTTCGCGGGCTCGACCCCGAGCGCGTCCCCGGTGGCGAGGCAGAGCACCGGCCGGATCCGCTTCCCGCCGCCGAGGAGCGAGTAGCGGAGCGCCTCCTCCAGCTCCCCCAGCTCGGCCGCGAAGGGGAGCGCGCCGAGGTAGTCCTCGGCCAGCCGCCTCAGCTCTTCGAGATCACGCATTCAGGTCACGGCGCGCCCGCTCGACCTCCGACTGCACCTCCTTCGCGAGCTCGGCGAGGTCCTGGAGGATCTCGACGGCGCGGTTGGCGTCCTGGGTCTGCTCGAGCTCGACCCGCGCTCGCTCAAGCCGGTCGAGGAGCTCCTGGAGGCGCTCGACCGACTCCGGCTCGTCGGTCACGCTGCCTCCCGCGCCACCCGGCCGAGGATTCCGTTCACGAGGCGAGCTGCGTCCTCGCTCGCGTAGCGCTTGGCGAGCGAGACGGCCTCGTCGATCACCACCTCGAGCGGCACCTCGCCCCGCTCGAGCTCGTAGAGCCCGATGCGAAGCACGTTCCGCTCGACCACGCCCATGCGCCCGGCGCTCCAGTCCACCGCGGCCTCGTCGATCCGCCTGTCAAGCTCCTCCGTCCGCTCGAGCACGCCCTCGGCGAGCTCGTAGGCGAAGGGGTCGGCCACCCCCTCGTGGAGGCTGGCGAGCGGCTGCCCCGTGAGATCCCACTGGTAGAGGAGCTCGAGCGCCTCGCGGCGTGCCGCCTTGCGCCCGCTCATGCCGCCTCCCCAGCCAGCGCAGCCAGCGCCGTGCCCGCCTCCGCCAGGAAGCCGGTCGTGTAGCGCCCGCTCGTGAACTGTTCGCTCTGCACGATGTCGATCGCCAGCCCGCACGTCGTCGGCACGCCGTCGAGCTCGAATTCTTCCAGCGCGCGCCCCGCGCGTCGAAGCGCCGTAGGCCGGTTCTCCGCCCAGACGATCACCTTGGCGATCAGCGAGTCGTAGAAGGGCGGGATCGCGTAGCCGTCCTCGACGTGCGTGTCCACGCGGACGCCCGGGCCGAGCGGCGGGCGGAAGCGTGTCACCGTCCCGGGTGCCGGGAGGAAGTTCCGGGAGGGATCCTCCGCGTTGATGCGGAACTCGATGGCGTGCCCGCGCAGCTCGGCGCGCCCCTCTGCCGGTAGCCCCTCGCCGGCGGCCACGTTCAGCTGGGCCCGGGCGAGGTCGATTCCGGTGACGAGCTCGGTGACCGGGTGCTCCACCTGGAGGCGTGTGTTCATCTCGATGAAGTAGAAACGGCCGGCCGAGTCGAGGAGGAACTCGACCGTGCCCGCGCCGCGATAGCGCAGGCTCTCGGTCGCTCGGCGCGCCGCGTTCTCCAGCTCGGCGCGGAGCGTGTCGTCCACCGCGGGCGAGGGGCTCTCCTCGACGAGCTTCTGATGGCGACGCTGGATGGAGCAGTCGCGCTCCCCGAGCGTCAGCACACTCCCCTCGCCGTCCCCGAGCACTTGGATCTCCACGTGACGCGCGCCGACGAGCGCCTTCTCGACGTAGAGGGAGCCGTCCGAGAAAGCCGCCTGCGCCTCGGCCGAGGCGGTGTTGAAGGCACCCTCGAGCTCGTCCGCGGCGGCGACGAGGCGCATGCCGCGCCCGCCCCCGCCCGCCGCAGCCTTGAGGAGGATCGGGAAGCCGATCTCGTCCGCGAGCCGCTGCGCGTCCTCGAGCGTCGCCGTCCCCTTCGAGCCGGGCACGAGCGGGACGCCGGCGGCCGCCATCGCCTCCTTGGCGCGCACCTTGTCGCCCATCGTCTCGATCGAGTCCGGGCGCGGACCGACGAAGACGATGTCGTTCTCCTCGCACGCGGCGGCGAACTCCTCGTTCTCGGCCAGGAAGCCCCAACCCGGGTGAACGGCCTCGCACCCGGTCGTCGTGGCCGCGGCCACGAGCGAAGGGATGTTGAGGTAGCTCTCCGCCGCCGACGGGGGGCCGATGTGGACGGCGCGGTCGGCAAGCCTGACATGCAGGGAGTCGCGGTCGGCCGTCGAGTAGACGGCGACCGCCTCCACGCCGAGCTCGTGACAGGCGCGAACGATGCGAACCGCGGCCTCGCCGCGGTTGGCGATGAGAACACGCGAGAACATCAGCGTGCGCCTTTCGTCAGGCCTTTCAGGACTTTCGGCACGATGCGCGCGCCACGCGTGCGGTTTCGGGCGTTAGGCTCGAAGCGGGTGGAGGACCGGGGTGGCCCCGGGGTGCGGCGACGGAGGTCGTGCACTAGAGAGCGTCGAGCGGCCGGCCGTTCAGCGGCTCGAGCTCGAAGAGGAGCGTTCCGTACTCCACCGGCTGGGCGTTCTCGACGCAGATCCGCCGGACGATCGCCTCGCGCTCCGACTTCACCTCGTTCATGAGCTTCATCGCCTCGAGAACGCAGAGGGTCTGACCCGGCGTGACGGCGTCGCCCTCCTCGACGAACGGGGGCGCTCCCGGCTGCGGCGCGCGGTAGAAGGTGCCGACCATCGGCGACTCGATCAGGATGAAGTCGCCGGGCGGCAGCGCGCCGGGCCGCTCCGCCTCCTCCTCGTCGGCAGCAGTTGGTGCTGCGGGGACGGCCACCGAGGCGACCGGGACCTCGGGGAGCTCGTCCGTGCGCCGCACAGTGATGCGGATCTCCCCCTCCTCGACCGTCACCTCGCCGATCCCGGCCGATTCCTGGACGACCCGGATGAGAGCTCTGATGCGCTCCGACTCGCTCACGGTCAACCCGGCGGTCTCCGACTCGTCGCGCCGACCCCGCCCCCGCACCGAGCGCAGAAGAGGCTCGGCGGCCGCTCCGAAGAGCGCGAGCAGAAGGAGCTCCTCCTCGCTCGAGGCGAGGCCCTCGGCGTCCTCACGGAGCTCGTCGAGCGCCTGCGGAGGCTCTTCGGCCTCGCCCGCCCCGTCGCCCAGGAGCTCGACGGCGCGCCTCACGGTCGGGTCGACCTCCCCCGGGGGCGAGCCGTACCGCCCCTCCACGAGATCGCGGAGCTCGTCGACGACGATGCGCCAACGCTGCGCGGAGAGGACGTGCAGGAGCGCCTGGGAGGCCAGCACCTGTCCGATCGGGGACGCCAGCGGCGGCCAGCCGCACTCGCGCCGGATCTCGGTCAGCTCGCCGAGCACCTCGTCGAGTCGGTCGGCGGAAGCGCTCGCGCGCAACTTTTCGTCGAGCTCGGCGACCAGACCGGCAGGGAGGCTGTGCTCGGCTGCGCGCACCGCCACCCGCGGTGAGACCGGCGGAACGGGCTCGTCTCCGAGGGCCTCGTCCAGGAGCTCCGAGGCGCGCCAGAGCGCAGCCAGGTCCACTCCCGTGTCCAGGCCGAGCCCGGCGAGCGACTGCGTGAGCGACTCGGCCGAGACCCGGTGCAGCGAAAGCGCGACCGGGTAGAGCGCGCAGGCGACCTGCGCCGCGCCCGCCCGGACCGCCTCCAGCGCGGAGGAGTGCGCCGCCCCGCCGGCGCCCTGGCAGTAGAGCCCGACCGGAAGGCTGCTCGCCTGGGCGACCCGCTCGACGAGCTCGCGTGCCTGCCCGGGATCGAGCGAGCCGGCCGGGTCGTGGATGAGGACGCGCGCGGCGCCGAGCTCGGTGAGGGCAAGGGCCCGCTCGAGCAGCACGGCGGTCTCCCCCGTGGGGCCCGGGCTGTGTACGAGCCCGACGGAGAGCTCCTTGCCGGCCGCGCGAATCGCATCGGCTGCTTCTCGGAGGTTGGCGAGGTCGTTGAGCGGGTCGTGCAGGCGGAAGACGTCGATCCCGCTCGCGGCCGCGCTCGAAATGAAGCGCTGCACGAGGTCGCGCGAGAGCGGGCGCGAGCCGACGAGGAAGCGCCCACGCAGCGCCATCCCGAGCGGAGTCCGGCAGCGCCCGCGGATGGCGCGGATGCGTTCCCAGGGGCTCTCGACGCCCCGCCGGACGGCGCTGTCGAAGCAGCCTCCGCCGGAGACCTCCAGGCACGCGAACCCCGCCCCGTCGAGGATCCCGGCGAGCTCGTAGAGCCGCGCCGGGGAGACCCGCTCGGCAAGCGGCTCCTGCGAGAGAAGCCGGATCGTCGTGTCGACGAGCGCGGGCACCGGCCTACGCGCGCGAGATGTAGCGGCGCTCGCGCGTGTCAACCTTGATCCGATCGCCGGTGTTGACGAACAGGGGTACCTGCACGACCGCGCCGGTCGCAAGCGTCGCCGGCTTCGTCACGTTCGAGACCGTGTCGCCGCGGACGCCGGGCTCGGTCTCGGCGACGGTGAGCTCCACCGAGGCAGGCAGCTGAATCCCGGCCGGCCGGCCGTCGACGGTGAGGATCTGAACGGACTGCGAGGGCTCGAGGAACGCGAGCTCGTCCTCCACCTCGGCGCGACGTAGGTGGAGCTGCTCGTACGTGCCCTCGTCCATGAAGATGACCTCGTCGCCCGCGTCGTAGAGATACTGGACGTTCTTCGTCTCCGTGCGGACGCGCGGCATCCTCTCGCCTGCGCGGAAGGTGCGGTCGACGACAGCGCCCGACTCGAAGTTCTTCAGCCTCGTGCGAACGAAGGCGCCGCCCTTGCCGGGCTTGACGTGCTGGAACTCGACGATGCGCCATACCTGCCCGTCGAGCGCGACGTGCATGCCGTTCTTGAACTGGTTGGTGGAGACCGTCTCGGCCACGACCGGAGGATTGTAGTCGGCCCTCCGGCCCCGGCTTAGACGTCGACGGGCTCGAAGCCGGGAAACAGCTCGCTTCCCTCCGCGAGGTTTCCGATCGGCTCGTACTCGCAGGTCGCCTCGAAGCGCTCCCAGAGCTGCTGCACCGCCTCGTTCGAGTGGGCCGCCTCGATCGCCTCCGCCGACTTCCACTCGAAGACCTCGACGATCGTTCCGTCGTCTGCGCGCATCACGCAGGAGGGCCGGTCGGTGACGAGCCCCTGGCTGCGCAGGATCGGAAGGTGATCGCGGACCACGTCCAAGAGCTCGGTATCCTTCCCCGGGCGCGGACGAAAGCAGGCGATGACGAAGACGCCCATGAAGGCTCCTAATCCAGCGTCAGCAGCTCTTTCGTGACCGAGGTCAGCACCTCCGCGCCCCCGTCGGTCACGATCGCGAGGTCCTCGATCCGGACACCGCCCTTGCCGGCCAGGTAGACGCCCGGCTCGACGGTGACGACGTTGCCGTCCTCGAGCGTCTGCTCGGAGGTCTTCGTGAGGCGCGGCTGCTCGTGCACCTCGAGCCCGACGCCGTGCCCGAGCCCATGCTGGACGGGCGCGAGCCCGCTCTCCTCGATCTCGCTCCGAGCCACCGCGTCGACATCCCTGGCGAGGACCCCCGCCCCCACGGCGGCGAGCGCGTGCTCCTGCGCCGAGCGGCAGAGGGCGTATGCCTGCTGGAGCTCGGTCGGGAGG
>JBOHAJ010000022.1:0-4637 GCA_050697715.1 Gaiellaceae bacterium | reverse complement strand
CGCTCGACCTCCCGCCCTTCACGCTGGTCGGCGCGACCACGCGCACGGGCCTCTTGACGACGCCGCTCCGCGACCGCTTCGGGATGACGTACCGCCTCGACTACTACGGTCCCGAGGACCTCGCCCGCATCGTCCGCCGCTCGGCCGGGATCCTCGGCGTCGAGATCGAGCCGGCGGCGGCCGCCGAGATCTCCCGCCGCTCGCGTGGAACACCGCGCGTCGCCAACCGCATCCTGCGCCGCGTGCGCGACGTCGCCGAGGTCCGTCACGACGGCGCCGTCACCGTGGCGGTCACCCGGGAAGCGCTCGAGCTGCTCGAGGTGGACGGCGAGGGCCTCGAGCGCATGGACCGGGACCTCCTGACCGCGATCGTGCACAAGTTCGACGGCGGCCCCGTGGGGCTCTCCACCCTCGCCGTCGCGCTCGGGGAGGAGCCCGACACGATCGAGGACGTCTACGAGCCCTACCTCCTTCAGCTCGGGCTCATCCAGCGGACGCCGCGCGGGCGCATCGTGACGAAACTCGGCCGGGCCCACGTGGGCGCGCCGGATCCCGGCACGGCGCTCTTCTGATCGCACTGTGCAGGTGAAGGACGCGTACCCGACCATCGTGACCGACAGGCTGGTCCAGCGCCGGCAGGTCTGATCAGCCGCCACGGTCGGGAAGGACGAGCTCTCAGCGCCTGAACTGGAGTTCGTGCCAGGAGGGCACGGGCGCGAGCTCGAGGAGGGCGCGGTCGCCCTGCGGGTCCCGGTAACCGAAGTCCGAGCTCTCGTCGTCCCAGGCGACCTCGAGGAGGTCCTGCTTCACGCGCTGGTCGAGCCAGGCGCCGCGAAAGATGAGCTTGCGCAGCCAGTAGACGAGCGACTCGTCGTTCACGAGCGCGAGCCGCTCCCAGTGCCGCACGAGGTAGGAGCCGAGCTCGCTGCGCGCCTGGGCGATGCGACCTTCCGCGGTCAGCTCGACGAGGTCGTCGGTCTCCTCGGGATCGAGCTCGCCGGGCTCCACGAGCCCGAGCTTGACGGCCGCAGCGTTGACGCGCTGCTCGAAGTCGAGGGCGTTGAAGCTGAAGCGATAGCCGAGGAACTCGACGACATAATCGTCGCCGCTGGAGTAGTTCGATTCGGACATCCTCCTCTGAGGATAACGCCTCTCCTGCGGCCTTCCCTCCCTGACGCGGGGGGCCGCGCCGTCCGACGGCCGCCGTACCGTTTTTCTCATGCAGGAGGGCATCTGGACGCTCCGTCCGTGCCCCCGCCGAGAGGTTCGTGCGCTGGCCCAGGCGCTCGGGCTCAGCGAGACCATCGCAAGCGTTCTCGTCCGGCGAGGGTACGCCGACCCCGAGAAGGCGAAAGCCTTCCTGGCCGCCGAGCGGCCGGAGCACGACCCCTTCCTGCTCGGGAACGTCGAGGACGCATGCGCCGCGATTCGGAGCGCCATCGAGGCGGGGCGCCGCATCTGCGTCCACGGCGACTACGACGTGGACGGCATCTGCGCGACGGCGCTCGCGGTCGGCGTCCTGCGGGGGCTCGGCGCCGACGTGGACTGGCACCTCCCGAGTCGCTTCGAGGAGGGCTACGGCATCTCGCGGGAGACGTTGACGCGACTCGTGCGGGAGGGGTACGGCCTCGTCCTCACCGTCGACTGCGGCATCACCGCCGTCGAAGAAGTGGAGGAGGCCA
Source organism: Gaiellaceae bacterium (assembly GCA_050697715.1). Classification (GTDB taxonomy): domain Bacteria; phylum Actinomycetota; class Thermoleophilia; order Gaiellales; family Gaiellaceae; genus DASQWP01. The sequence goes on along the minus strand of JBOHAJ010000022.1, from coordinate 2,955 downwards.
GGGCCGCGGGGCTGGAGGTCGTCGTCACCGACCACCACCGGCCCGGGGAGACACTGCCCGACTGTCCCGTCGTGGCGACGAAGCCCTCTCGCTACCCGTTCCCTGAGCTGTGCGGAACCGGCGTGGTGTACAAGCTCCTTCGCGCTCTCGGCGCGGACGAGAGCGCGCTCGAAGAGCACCTCGATCTCGTCGCGCTTGCCACGATCGCAGACGTCGTCCCGCTCGTGGACGAGAACCGAACGCTCGTGACCGCGGGCCTGCGACGCCTGGCCCGGACTCGCAAGCCGGGCCTCAAGGCGCTCATGCGCGCGGCCCGCGTGGACCCGGCCGCGGTGGACGCGGGCGCGGTCGCCTTCCGCCTCGCGCCGCGGATCAACGCCGCGGGGCGTCTCGGCCACCCGCGAACGGCCCTCGCCCTTCTCCTCACCGAAGACGCCGCGGAGGCGGACCGGCTCGCCGGCGAGCTGGAGAGCCTCAACCGCGACCGCCAGGTCGTCGAGGACCGCATCCTGCGCGAGGCCGTCCGGCAGGTGGAAGACTGGCCGGAGCCGAAGCGGCGTCGGCTCGGCTACGTCATCGCCGGGCCGGACTGGCACAAGGGCGTCGTCGGCATCGTCGCCTCCCGACTCGTCGAGCGCTTCCACCGACCAGTGGTGCTGATCGCCGGCGGTGAGGGGGAGGAGGACTGGACGGGCTCGGGCCGCTCCATCCCTGCCTTCGACCTCCACGCCGCGCTCGGCGCCTGCTCGAGGCATCTGGGTCGCTGGGGTGGGCACAGGGCCGCGGCGGGCCTCTCGATCCGACCGGACGACGTCGACGCGTTCGCCGATTCCTTCGCCGAGCACGCGGCAACCGTGCTCGGCGACGAAGACCTGCGGCCGACGCTCGCGCTCGACGCGGTCGTGGACGGGCGCGAGCTCACGCTCGACCTGTGCGAGGAGCTCGAGCGCCTGGCGCCCTTCGGGCTCGGCAACCCGGGCGTGACCCTCCTGGCGGTTGATTGCGAGCTCTCCGAGCTCGGGGCCGTCGGCGACGGCAAGCACCTGAAGCTCGCCGTGACGGCGAACGGCGCCCGCTCCGGAGCGATCGCGTTCGGGCAGGGGGCGCAGCTCGACCGCTTCCGCCGCGCCGGGCGCTACGACGTCGCCTTCCGGCTCCAGGCGAACCAGTGGAATGGGACCGTCTCGCCGCAGCTCGTTGTGAGACGCATCTTCGAGACCCCGGAGGGCTTCGAGGACCTCCGCCGGCTTCTGGCGGCCGAGTGGAAGGCGGGGCCGGAGCGCTGGAGTCCCCAGGCGCGCGCGATCTTCGAGGAGCTCGGGCTCGACGAAGAGCCCACTGCGCGGCGCAACCTCGTCGAGTCGCCGACGTTCCAGGCCGCCCTGCGCGAGGCGTTCCCGCTCGCCGCCTAGCGGAGAGCGCCGGCCTCACCGAGGAGAGATTCGCCCGGAGACCCCGAGGCTACAATCGGAGTATGGCCGCCCAGGTCCTCACGACGTCCGCCGGGCAGCATCGGGAGCTCTTCGACGTGCTCCTGGCCGAGGCGGCCGCCTACAACACGGATGTCGACCGCGAACTGCTCAGGCGGGCATACGTGTTCGCCTCCGAGGCGCACGAGCAGCAACAGCGCCGCAGCGGCGAGCCCTTCATCCTCCACCCGCTCGGAGTCGCGCGCATCCTGGCCGAGCTCCGGCGAGACGACTCGACGCTCGCGGCCGCGCTCATCCACGACGTCGTCGAAGACACCGAGGCGTCGATCGAGCAGGTGCGCGAGGAGTTCGGAGACGAGATCGCCCGCCTCGTCGAGGGCGTCACCAAGCTGACCCGGATCCATTTCCAGAGCCGCGAGCAGGCCCAGGCGGAGAACTACCGCAAGATGGTCATGGCGATGGCCGAGGACTACCGGGTCCTCCTCATCAAGCTCGCGGACCGGCTCCACAACATGCGGACGATCGAGTACCTCGGCAAGCAAAAGCAGCTCCAGAAGGCCCGCGAGACCCTCGAGGTCTATGCGCCGCTCGCCCACCGCCTCGGCATCCATTCGATCAAGTGGGAGCTCGAGGACCTCGCCTTTCAAACGCTTCACCCGCGCAAGTACGCGGAGATCCAGGCGATGGTCAACGAGCGCCGCGCCGACCGCGAGAAGTACGTCGAGGAGGCCGGCAATGTCCTCAAGCGAGAGCTGGAGAAGGTCGGTATCCCGGCGGAGATCGCCGCCCGGGCGAAGCACTTCTACTCCATCTACGAGAAGATGGTGAAGCGCGGGAAGGAGTTCAACGAGATCTACGACCTGACCGCGATGCGCGTCCTCGTCCAGCGGGACGGCAAGGAAGGCGAGCGCGACTGCTACGGGGCGCTCGGCGTCATCCACTCCCTTTGGAAGCCGATGCCCGGCCGCTTCAAGGACTACGTCGCCATGCCCAAGTTCAACCTGTACCGGTCGCTGCACACGACGGTGATCGGGGCGGAGGGGAGGCCGCTCGAGATCCAGCTGCGGACGTCGGAGATGCACCGGACGGCCGAGTACGGCATCGCCGCGCACTGGCTCTACAAGGGTAAGAAGGGCAGGAAGGGCGACACGGAGCAACTCGCCTGGATGCAGCAGCTGGCCGACTGGCAGACGGAGGAGGCCGACCCGCAGGAGTTCAAGCGGGCCTTCCCGGAGCTCGCCTCGGACGAGGTCTACGTCTTCACGCCCAAGGGAGAGGTGAAGAATCTTCCGGCCGGCTCGACGCCGATCGACTTCGCCTATGCGGTGCACACCGACGTCGGCCACCGCACCGTCGGGGCGAAGGTGAACGGGCGCATCGTCCCGCTCCACTACCGCCTCCAGAGCGGCGACTTCGTGGAGATCCTCACCTCGAAGCAGCAGAGCCGCGGCCCGTCGCGGGACTGGCTGTCGCTCGCGGTCTCCTCGCGCGCGCGCAACAAGATCCGCCAGTGGTTCAGCCGCGA
>JBOHAJ010000021.1:0-9484 GCA_050697715.1 Gaiellaceae bacterium | reverse complement strand
GCCGTGGCGCATGTGCAACGACACGGTGAGGACGTCGGCTCGGTCGTAGAAGCACTCCTGCGTGCCGTTCCCGTGGTGCACGTCCCAGTCGAGGACGGCGATGCGCTCGACGCCCGCGCGCCGCGCGTGCTCGGCCGCCAGCGCGACGTTGGAGAAGAGGCAGTAGCCGTCCGCCTGCGCGGGCTGGGCGTGGTGCCCGGGCGGACGCACGAGTGCGTAGGCGGTCTGTGCCTCGCCCGCCAGGACGGCCTCGGCGGCGGCGATCGTCGTGCCCGCGGCCGCGAGGGCGGCCTCCCAGGAGCGCTCCGAGACGGTCGTCGACCAGGTGATCGTGCCGCCGCCGTGCGAGCAGAACTCGCGGATCGACTCGACGTAGCGCGGGTCGTGGACGAGCTCGAGCTCCTCGTGTGAGGCGTGCCGTCCTTCCCGCCAGCCCACGTGCTCGGCCAGCGGGCCGCGCTCGAGGATGGACTTCATGTTGCGGATGCGAACGGCGTTCTCCGGATGGAGCTCCGGCTCGGCCATGAGCGCCGAAGGCGGGTGCTCGAAGACCCCGCTGCCGGTGTTGTGCAGGAGGGCGTCGTCGTGCCAGAAGACGTGCAGGCGGTCGGGCACTACACGGGCGAGGGGGCCATTCCGTAGACGAAGAACGCGGGCTCCTCGCCGACGTTCTCGAGCCGGTAGCTCCAACCAGGCGCGAGGTAGACGCCGTCGTTCGGGCCGATCTCGAGCTCGCCCTCGTCCCAGGTCAAGCGCAGGCGTCCTCGGACGACGAAGTAGGTCTCGTCCACGGGGCCGTACCACTTGTCGCCTTCGCCTGTCTCGTCCTCCTCTTCGAACGACCAGACGTTGGTCGCTTCGCCCGGGTCCATCCAGCAGGCGCCGAGGAGGAGGTTGGAGCCGTAGCGCTCACGCGTCACGAGCCGGGCGATGCGCACCTTCGTCGGCGCCTCCCCGGCCGGTATGACCGGGACGGAGTCGAGCGGGACGACGTGCGGGCGCGGACGTTCCATCAGGCGGATCCTGTCTCGGGGGCGGGTCGGTGGTCAAGCACCGCCAGCTGAGCCGCGGCCAGCGTGACCAGGCAGAGGCCGGCCGCGAGCAGGTATGCGCCGGCATCGCCCGTCACCTCCGCCAGGACGCCCCCGAGTGCGGCTCCTACGACGTTGGCCGGCGCCCAGGCGACGTTCAGGAGCGCGAACCCGAAGCCCTGGTCGAGCCGGGCCGTCTCGGCGCCGTCCGAGAGGAGCGCGGTGCCGGGAACCCAGTTGATCCCGTAGGCCACCCCGGCCGCGATGACGAGCAGCAGGTACGGCCAGCGGAGGTCGACCCAGGGGAGCACGATCGAGAGGGCGATCGCGGCGACGAGCCCCGCCCGGACGGGAGCGAGCCTGCCGTACCGGTCGGACCAGCGGCCGAGGAGAGGGTTCAGCCCCGCCTCGATCCCCGCGGAGACGAGGAACGCAGCGCTGATCCCGAGCGCGCCCCAGCCCAGCTCGTCGAGGCGGAGCGGGGCGACGACGGAGATGACGCCGAGGAGGAACGCCGCGAGCGAGACGAGCCAGAAGCCGGAGAGGACCTCCCGCTCGCGGAAGGCGCGGAAGAGCTCCCGGAGCGGCTGCGGCTCCTCCTCTGGGCGGAAGGCCGGGGTCGTCCACGCCCATGCGGCCAGCAGAAGGCCGACCCCGGCGACGGCGCTGAACGCGGCTCTCGGGCTCGTGAGCGAGGCCGCGCCGCCGAGCACCGGCCCGAGGAGCGCCCCGGCGACGGCGGCGCCCATGGCGATCCCGATCAACTCCCCGCGGCGCTCGCGCGGAACCGCGGCGACGAGCCAGGCGAGGCCGCCGGTCCACGCGAGCGCGCTGCCCACGCCTTGTCCGAAGCGGGCCGCGTACAGCACCCAGACGCTGTCGGCGAAGCCGAAGGCCACGCTTGTCGCCACGATGATCGCGAGGCCGCCGATCACCGTCGGCCGAACGCCGAGCCGGACGGCCAGGAGGCCGCTCGGGAGCGCTCCCACCAGCCCGCCCGCCGCGTACACGGCCGAGAGGACGCCGAGGGCGGAGGTCGAGAGGCCGAACTCGTCCTCGTAGTAGGGGAGGAGCGGCGCGAGCACGGCGAAGAACGTCGACTCCAGGAGGACTGTCGCGCTGACGAGGGTGAGGAGGCGCCGCACGGAGCGAATCTATCCCGCGGCGAGCGCCTCGTCCGCGGCACGCTCGCCCGCACGCACGGCTCCCTCCATGTAGCTCGGGAGCTCGGACGCCTCCGAGCCCGCGAAGTGGAGGCGGCCGCGAGGTTCCTCGAGCCGGCGCCCCCAGGTCGTGAGGTCACCCAGCCCGAAGACGAGGTAGCTCCCGCCGGTGTGGCGCTCGGCCGTCCAGTCGACGGCGGCGAGCAGCGCTTGTGTTCCACCGGCACAAGAGAGAAGGACGTGCCCTTCGGCGCCTGACGAGCGCTCGGCGGCGGACGGGAGCTTGTGCTCGTGAAACACAAGCTCTCGGGCCCGCTGCGCGGCACCCGCGGCTGCGAAGAGGGCGAGCAGCGGGATGCGCGGGTCGGGCTGGTAGAGGACTCCGTCTGCGGAGAGGTGGGGGAGGCCGCGGGCACGCTGCTCGTCGTAGGCGAGGGCGGCCTTCACTGCGTCGCCGTAGCGGGCTCGGGAGAGGGCCAGGCGGCGGTGCTCCGGGAGCGGCGGGTCGAACTCGATGCCCCGCTGGACGGTGAGGGGAAGGGCGACGACGGCTCGGCGGGCGCGCACCTCACGCCCGTCCCTGAGTCGCACCCGGACGCCGTCGCCCCCCTCTGCGGACGCGACGGCCTCTGCCCCGAAGCGCACGTCGAGGCCGGCCGCGAGCCGCTCCGCGAGCGCGCTCGGCCCGCCCTCGAGCCGGATCGTCAGACCCGTGGGCGCGGCGCCGGCGGCGAGCTTGGTCGCGTAGGCGAGGAGCGACATCTCCCGGATCGGGACGCTCGACGACGCGACCGCGTACTGCACCTCCGCCTCCGCCAGCTCCTGCTCGCTGGCCCCGAGCTCCTCCAGGCGGCCGGCCAGCGTCTGCTCGTCGAGAGCGCCTGCTCCCTCGAGCTCCTGGGGGTGTCTCGGGTCGACGCGCTCCGCCAGCCCCGCGATCTCCTCCTCCAGGGCGCGCAGGACCGCAGGCAGGTCGCGCTCGAGGTGAGCGGCCCAGGGCTCGGTCTCCCACGTGGGGACGCCGAGCTCGTTCGCCAGGCCGAGCAGCGACGTGTGCACCCGGTCGACCGCCTCGCACCCGGCGTCGAAGGGAAGCCCGCCGGCATCCAGCCGCCAGGCGCGGCCGCCGACCCGGTCGCGCGCTTCGAGCACCACGACCTTCTCGCCCGCCCGCGCGAGCCGGTACGCGGCGGCAAGCCCGGAAAGGCCGGCTCCGATGACAAGTGCCCCTACCGGCAATGCAACCCGGCTTCTGGCCCGCGATCACGCGGCGCGAGAGTCCACCCTCGTCCTTGACAAGGCGTCCAGCCTTGCCTGCGGACTAGTGCGGCCTCTCGCTTGGTGCTCCCGACCCAGAAGCTCGGCAGCATTACCGGCAGGGACACCACTACCAGACGCCGCCGAGCGCGACCGTGACGGCCTCGCCGTTGATCCCGCTCGCCTCGTCGCTCGCCAGGAAGGCGATCGTGGCAGCGACCTCCTCCGGCGTGACCACTCGCCCGGCCGGGTACTCGCCGGCCCGCTCAGCCCAGACCTCCTCGACCGTGATGCCGCGCTCCTCGGCGGATTCCCGGGCGGAGCGATCCGCCATCGCCGTCCGCACCCAACCCGGGAGGACGGCGTTGCAGGTGATCCCGTGGCGGGCCACGTCCTGCGCGACCGAGCGCATCAGTCCGAGGAGCCCGTGCTTGGAGGCGTCGTAGGCCGATTCGGCGGCCCCGCCCACCTGGCCGGCAGTCGAGCTCACCATCACGATCCGCCCCCACCCGCGCTCGAGCATGTCCGGGACGGCCAGGCGGGTCAGGTGAAAAGGCCCGTCCAGGTTGACCGCCAGCGTCCGGCGCCACACGACGGGATCCTGCTCCCAGATCGGCCGCTCGTGCGCCGAGCCGACGCCGGCGTTGTTGACGAGGATCTCGATCCGGCCGAGCCGGCGCCGCGCCTCCGTGACGATCCGCTCGCAGCCGTCGGGTGTCGCGACCGACTCGGCGAGCACCTCGACCCGAGCCTCCTGCGCGAGCGACTCGAGCTCCGACTCGGTGCGGGAGACGCCGAGAACGCGGGTCCCGCGCTCGGTCAGGGCGAGCGCCGTGGCCCGGCCTATCCCGCGGCCGGCGCCCGTGACGACCGCGACGCGCCCCTTCACAGCCGCGCTTTCGGAAGCGGGCGCACCTTGCCGTCGAGCGCCCCGTCCATCCGGCGCAGGGCCCGCTCCAGCTCCCGCCGCGCCTGGGCGAGATGGCGCTCGAGGCTGCGCTCGAGCCACGGGCCCGGATCGCGTGCCCCCGGCTCGCCGCGCAGGGAGGCGAGCTCCCGCCACAGGTTCGGCCCGGTCGAGGGGTCGCCCTGCGCGCCCCAGCACGGCCGCTCGCCCTTGCGGCCGCGGCGGCCGTGCTCGCGCGCGAAGGCCTCCTCGGAGAGGTGTGCGCACGACCAGTTGCTGCCGGCGGCGGCCAGGCTCCGTGCGGCTGCGCCGCGCTTTCCGGCCCGGAGGGCCGCGAGCCCGGCCTCGAGCCGCTCGACGTCCCGCCGCGGTTGCTGGTGCGGGTACGACTGGATGTCCTCGGCGTCGAGCCCGTAGAGGCCGCGACCGAGCGCGGTGAAGGGGGCACGGCCGCGCATGCGTTCGAGCCGCTCGAGGCCGTGGTCGAACCCGGCCCGGCGCAGATGGGACGCCCGCGCACGGTAGTCGAGGATCCCGTCGGGGTCGGCGTCCGCTTCCGAGAGGAAGCGCGCCATGACGCGGACGAGCTTCTCCAGGTAGCCGAAGTCGACCCGGTCGATCGTGTCGTACTGGGTGTGGTAGAGCGTCCGGGAGTAGTCCTTCGTGAAGGTGGAGACGTTGATCCCGGGGATCCCGGCGGCGAGGAACGTCCAGACCTCCGTCCAGGTGTTCGGTACGCCGAGGCGCCAGCCGTGAGGAAGGAGCCCGTCCCGGGCGGCGCGCCGGCAGACGCGGCGGGTCCAGCCGGCGAGCTCGGGCGGGGCGTCGGGCTCGAAGCGGCCCGGGATGCCCGAGCCTTCGACGTTGAGGTAGAAAGGGGCGCGCGAGGCCCACTCGCGGTGCGCCTCCACGACCTGCCACCAGGCGCCGTAGCACCAGTCGTAGCGGGAGTCCGTGATGCCGTATTCCTCCGCGGTGTGCGAGACGAACGCGATCCGGTGGCGCGGCCGCACGCCGGCCTCCGCGTAGGCGCGCGCGAGCGCGAGCGTCGCCGCGACGCCGGTGAGGTCGTCGAAGGCGGCGCCGCCCATCCAGCCGTCGTGGTGGCCGGCGACGACGAGCGGGCCGGCCCGCTCCCTTCCGGGCAGGAAGCCCGTGACGTTGGCCGCCTCGGCACGCGCCATGGGCGCCTTCAGGACCACACGGACGCGTGCACCCTGGCGCGAGCGGAGCTCGGCCGCGTCCTCCTTGCGGATGGTCACCAGCGGTGGAGCGCCCGCGTGCCAGAGGGCGTCGAATGTCCCGAGCGCGCCTGGCTCCTGATGCCAGGGTCCACCCGGCATACAGGTGACGACGACTCCGACGGCTCGCCGCAGGCCGAGCTCGAGCGCGAAGGTGGACGGCCAGAGGTTCTTGTCACACCAGTCCACGAGCACGACCTTGCCGGTGACGTCGCCGGCCGCGTCGAGCTCCTTCCGGCCGCCGCGGCGCACGAAGACGAGCTCGCCGCCCACGCCCCGCGGTCCCGTCTCGGGCACGCCGCCCATGGAGGCGCACTCGTACTGTTTGCCGTCTAGCTCGAGGAAGGCGCCGCGGAAGCGCCAGGCGTCGACGGGCACCGGCTCCTCGGTCACGTCGGCGAGCCCGAGCGAGCGCATCTCCCGGGCGATCCAGGCGGTCGCCTTCCGCTCCTCGGGCGTTCCGGCGACGCGAAAGCCGAGCGGGTGCGAGCGGAAGGAGGCGAGCCGCTCGACGACCTCGAGCAGGTAGACGGCGGAGATCCGCTCCTCGAGCCGCTCAGTCACGGTCCCAGTCGGGCACCTCGTAGGGCTCGCCGGGCGCGCCGCCGACCATGAGGACGAGCGTCGAGGGCTCGAGCGCGACCGCCTGCCTCCGCACGTCCGGCCTCGCGTAGAGCATCCCGCCCGGCCCGAGCTCGACCTCCTCGCCGTCGCACGTGAAGCGCGCCCGCCCGCGCACGACGACGAAGAGTTCCTCCTGACGCTCGGCCGCCTCGTCGTGAGGCTCGATCAGCTCCTCGCCTTCGCCGGCCTCGTTCGCGTTCACGCCGAACGCGGAGATGCCGAAGTGGTGGCGGATCGAGTGCCAGCCGCCCCCGAAGGACGGGTCGCGCGTGGGCACATCCTCCATGCGCGCCATCGCCCACGCTCTCGCTTCGTTCATGCAACCCCCTTCGTCGCCTGATTGAATCCGGGCGACTATCTCATGGCCGCGACGAGCGAGCACCTCTGGCAGCACTTCACCCGGGCGATGGACACGCGGATCGTGATCGACCGCGCAGAGGGCTGCCACATCTGGGACACGGAGGGCAACCGCTACCTCGACGCGCTCTCGGCCCTCTACTGCGTGAACATCGGCTACGGGCCCTGGCCCGAGATCGCCGAGGCGGCGGTGAGGCAGCTCGAGCGGCTCCCCTTCTTCACGAACTGGGTCGGGTTCGCCACGCCGCCGTCGCTCGAGCTCTCGGAGAAGCTGACTGAGCTCGTCCCCATCGACGTCGGTCGCATCTTCTTCGTCGGCGGCGGCTCCGAGGCGATCGAGACCGCCCTCAAGGTCGCGCGGCAGCATCACCGCCTGAGGGGCGAGCCCGGGCGCTACAAGATCGTTACCCGCCGGAGCGCCTACCACGGGACGACGATGGGCGCGCTCTCGATCAACGGAAGCCCTGCGCTCCGCAGCCAGTTCGAGCCGCTCCTGCCCGGCTGCCTGCGGGCGCCCATGCCGTACCGCTACCGCTGCCCCTACTGCTCGGAGGAGCCCGCCTGCACCCTTCGCTGCGCCGACGAGATCGACGCGATCATCGTGAACGAGTCTCCCGACACCGTCGCGGCCGTCTTCCTCGAGCCCGTGCAGAACTCGGCCGGCTCGATCACGCCGCCGCCGGGCTACTTCGAGCGCGTGCGCGAGATCTGCGACGAGCACGGCGTGCTCCTGGTCGCGGACGAGGTCATCTGCGGCTTCGGCAGGGTGGGCGACTGGTTCGGCTGCACGCGTTACGGGATCGAGGCCGACATGATGACCGTCGCCAAGGGGATCACCTCGGCCTACGCGCCGCTCGGCGCCGTGATCGCGAACGAGAAGGTCATCGAGCCTTTCTTCTCCCAGCCGAAGGCCGCGTTCACCCATGGGATCACGTTCGGCGGCCACCCGCTCTCCTGCGCGATCGCGCTCGCCAACCTGGAGATCTTCGAGCGCGAGGATCTCGTCGGGCGCGTCCAGCGCCACACGGACGAGTTCCGCGCGCGCTGCGAGCGGCTTCGGGACGAGCACCCCATGGTCGGCGACGTGCGAGGCGACGGGTACTTCTGGTCGCTCGAGCTCGTGAAGGACAAGGAGACGAAGGAGACCTTCACGGCCGCCGAGCGCGACGAGCTCATCAAGGAGTTCCTCACCCCCCGGGTGCGCGAGCTGGGGGTCTACATGCGCTTCGACGACCGTGGCGAGACCTGCGCGCAGTTTGCGCCGCCGCTCGTGGCGGGCCCGGCCGAGATGGACGAGATGGTCGGGGTGCTCCGGCAGGTGCTCGATGAGGCGTGGGACCGGATCAACGTTCGGGTCTAGGAGGACACGATGGCCATCACGGTACGGACGCTGCAGAACTTCGTCGGGGGGGACTGGGTGGAGGCGACGGGCGAGGAGGCGCGCGAGATCGTCTCCCCGGTGACGGGCGAGAAGCTCGCGGACGCGCCGAACGCGAGCGCGGAGGACGTGCGCCGCGCGGCCCGCGCCGCACGGGAGGCGCAGCCGGGGTGGGCGGCGCTCTCCGCGTGGGAGCGCGCGAAGGTGTGCCACGCGATCGCCGACCTGATCGACGAGCGCCAGGAGGACTTCGCGCGGGAGCTCACGCTCGAGCAGGGCAAGCCCTATACGGCCGAGGCGATCCCGGACATCGAGGAGACGGCCGAGAACTTCCGGATCGCTGCCGAGGACGTGAAGCGGATGGAGTCGGCGGTCATCCCCTCGCAGGACGTGAACAAGCGCATCCTCACCTTCCGCAAGCCGAACGGCGTCTACGCCGCGATCACGCCGTGGAACTTCCCCACCCTCATCCCGGTGGAGCTGATCGCGCCCGGGATCGCGGCCGGCAACACGATCGTGATGAAGCCGTCCGAGTGGACGCCGATCGCCATGGCCAACTTCGTGCAGATCATGGCCGACGCCGGCCTCCCCGACGGCGTCCTCAACCTGATCTACGGGGACGGAGCCGTCGGCGAGGCGCTGATCAAGGACGAGAACGTCGACTGCGTCGGCTTCGTCGGCTCGCACACGACGGCGGAGAAGATCGTGCGCGCCGCGGGGCTGAAGCGGTCGCTCATCGAGGCGAGCGGAAACGGGCCCGTGATCGTGTGCGCGGACGCCGACCTCGAGGCGGCTGCGAAGGGCGCCGTCTTCGGCGGCTTCTTCTGCGCGGGCCAGGTCTGCTGCGCCACGGAGCGGGTGTTGGTGGACAGGCGCGTGCACGACGACTTCCTCTCCGCGGTGGTGAAGGAGGCGGAGGGGTGGAAGCTCGGCGACCCCTTCGACGACGACACGCTCGTCGGGCCCATGAACAACGAGCCGACCGCGCAGAAGATGGACAGCCATCTCGAGGACGCGCTGGGGAAGGGCGCCGAGGTCGTGGTCGGCGGGTCGCGCGACGACGGGCGCCCGACGCGGCTCTACTACCAGCCCACGGTGGTCGACAACGTCGGACTCGACACGCTCATCAACCGCGACGAGACGTTCGGGCCGATCGTGCCCTTGATCTCGGTCGGCTCCTACGAGGAGGCGATGGCGTTGGCGAACGACTCCTACCTCGGGCTCCAGGCAGCCGTCTATACGCGCAGCCTCAAGCGCGCGTTCACCTACCTCGACAACCTGCGGGTGGGGAACGTCGTCGTCAACGACTCGACCGACTACTGGGAGGCGCACGAGCCGTTCGGCGGCGCCGCCGGCACTCGCACCGGCTGGGGACGCATCGGCGGCCGCTACACGATGCTCGACATGACCGACCTGAAGACAGTCGTCCTCGACGTGGGCGGTCTCGACTAGCGGCGGTCAGGCGTCGGGCTCACGCTCGCGCCAGACGGCGCCCCCGCGGCGGGGCGCCGTCTCCCCGCGCTGCC
>JBOHAJ010000020.1:0-5471 GCA_050697715.1 Gaiellaceae bacterium | reverse complement strand
GAGCACGCGCGCGAGCTCGCGCAGCCCCGCTTCGAGATCCTCGACGTTGCGGATGCCGAAGCCGATCGTCGCCGCGTCGAAGCTCGCGTCCGGGAAGGGAAGGGCGAGCAAGTCGCCGCGGACCCATTCGAGGTCCGGCGCCTTGCGCCGCGCGCGGGCGAGCATCGCCTCGGAGAAGTCCAGCCCGAGGACCTCGCCGCCCGCGGCGCGCGCGGCAAGCGCAAGGTCGCCGGTCCCGCAGCACGCATCGAGGACGCGCTCCCCAGGTCGAACGACCGCTTGCGCGGTCATTCGACGCCACCTCTGGTCGAGCCCGAGCGTCATGGCTCGATTCATGAGGTCGTAGACGCCCGCGATCCGGTCGAACATGGTCCGGACCGCGTCCGGTGCAAGGACGCCGCTGCTCACGCCTGGCCCCAGCGGCGCATCAACGTGTTCTCGATCCCGAGCTGGTCGAGGCATCGTGCCACCACGAAGTTGACCAGATCGTCGACGGTCTCGGGCGAGTGGTAGAACCCCGGCGCCGCGAACAGGATCGTAGCGCCCGCCTGCCGGAGGCGGAGCAAGTTCTCGAGGTGGATCGTGGAAAGCGGCGTCTCGCGCGGCACGAGCACCAGCTTGCGTCCTTCTTTGAGCGCCACGGACGCCGCCCGGTGGACGAGGTTCGCCATCGCGCCCGCGGCGATCGTCCCGGCGGTGGCCATGGAGCAGGGACAGATCACGTAGCTGTCCACCTTCGCGGATCCGCTCGCGTAGGGCGCTTTGTAATCGTCCTTCGCGTAGACGGTCACACCTTCGAGGCCGTCGGTGAGCCGCGCGACGACCTTCTCGGGCGGGAGCGAGGGATCCCCGTAGAGCTCCGTCGCCAGCACCTCGTGCCCGGCGTCAGAGACGCTGACCCCGACCTCGCACCCGGAGGCTGCGAGGGCGGTGAGAAGGCGTGCGGCATAGGGGGCACCCGAGGCACCCGTGATCCCGAGGAAGACGTTCAACGCGGGGCGCCCGCGGCTAGCCGCCGCTCCCGCCCCCGCCGCCGGGGCCCTGCGACTCCTCGAGGAAGGTCGCGAGCTGCTGGTACTGCTCGTCCGTGAAGCCGGGAAACGCGGGCATGGGCGAGCCCGGCGTCTCGCAGCTCGGGCATTTCAGGTGGTCGATCTGGAACTGGATCCCCCTGCCTTTCTGGCCCTCCTCCGTGAGGTCGGGTGCGCCGAGGTTGGGCGTGCCCTCCCCGAGGTAGGTGTGGCAGCTGAGACAGCCGGTCAGGGCGAAGATCTCCCCTCCCTGGGCGCCTTCCTTGGAGAGCCCCTGCGCGTCGACCCAGTCGGGCACGAGCTGGACCGCCTCGGACGCGAGCGACTCCTCGGCCGTCGCGCCCTTGTAGGTGAGGATGCCCATCGAGGCGATGACGAGCAGCGCGGCGACCACGGCAACCGGCCGGCGCAGGAGCCTCCGCTCGCGGCGCCGGTCGAGGAACGGCACCATCACCAGCAGGATCAGGGCGATCGTCGGGATCCCGACCGTGCCGAGGATCACCGACTCCGGCCACTTGAAGATCCGCAGCAGGTAGAAGAGGAAGTAGAAGTACCAGTCGGGGCGCGGGATGAACTGCGTCGTCCCGGGGTCCGCCTCCTCGTGATAGCGAGGCCCGAGGATGCCCGAGTCGGCCGCCTCCTCCCCCGACGTGAAGTACCAGATGGCCGCGAGCCCGACGATCACCGACACGACGACGAGGCTCATCACCGTGTCGTGGAACATGGCGTGCGGGAAGAACGACTTCCCCCGCCTCTGCACGTCCTCCTTGTAGCGCTTGAACTGCTCTCGCTGCCGCTCGGTGCTCATGGTCTGCTTCTCTCGGTCGTCGTCCCGGCTCCGTCGCCCCGGGGGCGGGGCTCGACCAGCCCGCGCCGACCCTCGACGACCTCGACGCGCTCCATGCCGGCCGGGTCCTTCGACCACGGCGGCGAGCTGACGCCGAGGCGGATGACCAGGTAGAGGTGGAGCGTGATGAGGCCGATCAGGCCGCCTGGAATGAGGAGCATGTGCAGCGAGTAGAAGATCGAGAGCGTGTTCTCCCCGATCTCGGTGCCGCCGCGCAGGAAGTCGGCGAGGAAGGGGCCGAGGAAGGGGGCGGTCGCGTTCAGGTTAATGCCGACGACGGTGGCCCAGTACGCGGTCTGGTCCCACGGGAGCAGGTAGCCCGTGAAGCCCTCGAGCATGGCGAGCACGAGTAGGAGCACGCCGATGAGCCAGTTCAGCTCGCGCGGATACTTGTAGGCGCCGAAGAGGAAGACGCGGCCCATGTGTAGGAAGAGGAGGATGATGAAGACGCTCGCGCCCCAGCGGTGCATGCCGCGCACGAGCCAGCCGAGCGTCAGCTCGTTCGTGATGTTCTGGATGGACGAGTACGCCTCCTCCGGCGTCGGCTTGTAGTAGAAGGCGAGGATCACGCCCGTCCCGAGCTGGACGAGGAAGGCGGTCAGCGTCGCCGAGCCGAGGGTGTGCCACCAGTTGGTGTCGTGCGGGACCTTGCGGAAGAGGAAGTAGCGGACGGCGCCGACGAGACCGGAGCGCTCCTCGAGCCAGTCCAACGGCAGAAGGATCGCCCGCTCGAGCTGCTGGCGGCGCTTGGACTTGACCCGCGGCACTCAGAAGCTCCCGCTCACGGCGCGTAGGGGTAGAGGTACTGCTCCGGTCCGTCCACGTGGACGCCAGGGTCGGCCGCACGGTACTTGCGGATCCGGGCCTCGGCAGATGTCCCTTCCACGCTGGCGACGCTGTACGGCGTCTCAAGCCAGACGTTGCCGTTCCTGATCGAGTACTCGTAGCGGTCGAGGGCGCGGACGGGCGGGCCGGCGGTACGGTTCCCCTCGCTGTCGTAGGCACCCCCATGGCACGGGCACGAGAAGCCCGAGACGCTCGCGGTCGGCGTAAGGGAGACCCTGCCCTGGGAGGTCTCGACGTCCTGCGCCTCGCCGGGAAGTCCCTGGGGCTGGGTCGGGCAGCCGAGGTGGACGCAGCGGCTCGAGATGATGGTGAGGCTCGGGACGTCGTTGACGATCCCGTTGTTCCGGACGTACGCCGTCCGCCGCCCTACGTCGCTCTCGTCAGGGCGCCTGAAGGTCGCGGTCACGAACTCGCCCTCGGAGAAGTTGTCGAGCGGCCCGAGGTCGATGTCGGGATACTCCTGACCGACGAACGCGGGCGCGACTGCGAACCCGAGGATCGGGACGGTCACGATGCCGCCGATCAGCGCGCCGAGGCCGAGCGTCGACCCCTCCAGGAAGCGCGAGCGCGTGTAGCGCTCGGGCTCTTCGACGACGTCGGCCTCCTCGGTGACGACCGGGGCCGGCTCGGGCTCCGGTACGCCCCGAACCTCGCGCGTCGCTTCGCGGATCCAGAGGAAACCGAAGACGACGGCGACAACGGCGCCGACGGCGGTTACCCACAGGTTGACGATCAGACCGACGAGAATGAGGGCGGCGCCGCCCGCGAAGGCGAAGGGCCAGATCGTCGGGGACGGAAGGTGGGGCTCAGGCTCCTCGCGCCCGGGGCTCTGCCCCGGCCGCTCTAGCTCGTCGGCCACGTGGCTCCAGCTCCCTTCCTCGGGCCCTTCCGTGTTACAAGCTCAGGCATTCTTCCCCCGCTCGCGCGCGCGTGTCAACGACGTACCGTTTGCCTCAAGAGCCGCGAGATCCTCCCGTTCCCGGCCGCCTCGTCGCCGATCCCGTACTCCTCCCAGCGACGGTCCACGAGGTCACGAACCTCCTGCGTCATCTCGATCCGCCCGGGCCACTCGCGCGCGCCTTCCTCAACCCATTTGTGGGTGGCGTCGATGCCGAGCTTGCCCCCGTAGCAGTAGGCCGAGGCGGAGTGATCGAGCTGGTCGAGCGGCCCTTCGCTGAGCAGGACGTCGCGCCTCGGATCCGTGTTCGCGCAGACGTGGAAGAAGACCTGCTCGTAGTCGTGCACGTCCACGAACTCGTCCACGACGACGACGGATTTCGAGAGCGAGAGCATCCCGAGGCCCCAGATCGCGTGCATGACCTTCTTCGCGTGCCCGGGAAACGCCTTGCGGACGGAGACGATGACGCAGTTGTGGAATGCCCCGGCGACGGGGAGGTCGTAGTCCACGATCTCCGGCACGGTCATGCGGATCGCGGGGAGGAAGATCCGCTCGGTCGCCTTGCCCAGCCAGGCGTCCTCGGCGGGCGGGACGCCGACGACGATAGAGGGGTAGATGGCGTCGCGGCGCATCGTCATGGCGGTCAGGCGGAAGATCGGGAAAGGCTCGGGTGGCGAGTAGTAGCCCGTGTGATCGCCGAAGGGGCCCTCGACGTCGAGCTCGTCCTTCTCGATCACGCCCTCAAGCACGATCTCCGCGTGCGCGGGCACCTCGAGGTCGACGGTCTTGCACCTCACGAGCTCGACCGCCTCCCCGCGCAGGAAGCCCGCCAGCATGAGCTCGTCGATGTGCTTGGGCAGCGGCGCGCTCGCCGAGTAGGTCGTCACCGGGTCACAGCCGAGCGCGACCGCGACCTCGATCTTCCCGTCCGTGGCGAGCCAGTCGGCGCGCCCGTCCTTGTGAATCTGCCAATGCATGAACGTCGAGCGCGCGTCGATCTTCTGCATGCGGTACATGCCCACGTTGCGACCGCCCGTCCGCGGATCCTTCGTGATCACCGCCGGCAGCGTGATGAACGGGGCGGGGTCGCCCGGCCAGCAGTGCTGGATCGGCAGGCTGTCGAGGTCGGGCTCCAGCACGACCTCCTGAGAGGCGCCGCTGCGAACGGTCTTCGGCAGCGAGTCGGCGAGGCGCTTGAGCTTGCCGAGCCCTTTCACCTTCTCGACGAGCCCCTGCGGCGGCTGCATCTCGAGGACGTCCTCGAGCTTGCGCGCGACGTCGTCCAGGCTGGGCGCGTCGAACGCCAGGCACATCCGGCGCTCGGTCCCGAACTGGTTGATCAGCAGCGGATGGCTCGACTTCGGGTTGGAGAAGAGAAGCGCCGGGCCCCCGGTCTTCACCGTCCGGTCGACGATCTCCGTGGCCTCGAGATAGGGGTCGACCTCGGCGGCGATCTCGACAAGCTCGCCCTCACGCCGAAGGAGTGCGATCCAGTCGCGCAGGTCGTCGCAGGGCACGACGCGAGTCTACCCCGGGCCTGAACGGCGCCCGGTCGCGCGTGCCTTACTCGGGCGGCCGCTTGCGGTGATGTGCCAGGTACTTGGCGAACCCGCCGAGCGCGATCACCGCGAGGAAGATCAGGCCGACGACCAGCATCGAGAGGACGATGTCCCGGCCCTCGATATCCGGCGGCTTCTCGGCGGCGAGCAGCGCGGTGAGAAACAGGTCGACCATCCGCGGGCGATCTTACTCCACGCGGGCGGCGTGAGCCGCGAGGGCGCGCTCGAGAGCGGCGGCGCCCGCGCTGGCAGCGGCAAGGGACCTCAGCGGTCCGGGGTCCCCCTCCAGC
>JBOHAJ010000019.1:0-5246 GCA_050697715.1 Gaiellaceae bacterium | reverse complement strand
CGGCGGGCGCGCTCGCCGCCTTCGCCGCCAGGCGGCCGGAGACCGCGGTCGACCCGGGCTTCGCCGCCTGGTTCCTCTGGCTCTTCGCCGGCCTCTTCCTCCTGCGTGTGGCCGGGCAGCTCCTCGTCCGGGCCCGGCGTCCGCGCTGGCTTCCGCCGACCGAGCTCTGGAACCTCTCGCCGTACCATCTGCTTCTGCCGACGCAGCTCGCGATCCTCGGGCTCATGGCCTGGATCGGCGCGGATCTCTCGCGTGCAGGCGGCGTCTTCGCCGACCCCAGCCCCGAGGCCGGCCTCGCGCTCGTCCTGTTCAGCTACGTGTACGCGTCCGCGATGGCCGCCCGCTACGCCGTGCGCATGCGGCGGCAGCCCGGACAGCGGTGGTTCGGCGGCGCCATCCCGATCGTGTTCCACTTCGTGCTGGCCGCCTATCTGTACGTGCTCGGTAGCTTCCATGCCTCGTACTGACGTCGTGATCGTCGGCGCCGGCGCCTCCGGGCTCGCCGCAGGCGCGGCGCTCAAGCGCCTCGGCCGCGAGCCGGTCCTGCTCGACCGGGACGAGCGCGTGGGCGGGACCTGGGCGCGGCGGTACGAACGCCTCCACCTCCACACGGTGCGCCGCTTCTCCGGGCTGCCTTACCACGGGATTTCGCGCGAGCATCCGCGCTACATCCCGAAGGACGGCTTCGCCCGCTACCTCGAGGAGTACGCAGCCCGTCTCGGGCTGGACGTCCGCCTCGGGCACGCCGTCTCGAAGGTGCGGCCCCAGGACGGCAGCGGCCGCTGGCTCGTCGAGACGGACCGGGGCGCCTGGCATTCGCGCGCCGTCATCGTTGCTACGGGCCACTACAACCGCGAGGTCGTCCCGCGCTGGGAGGGCACGGACGCGTTTGGCGGCCGTCTTCTCCACTCGATCCACTACCGGTCGGGTCTGGAGTTCGCGGGCCTCAGGACTCTCGTTATCGGAATAGGCAACAGCGGTGCGGAGATCGCCGCCGACCTCGCCGAGCAGGGAGCCGAGCACGTCGCGATCTCGGTGCGGACGCCCCCGCCGATCGTGCCGCGCGAGCTGTTCGGCGTGGTGCCGGTGCAGATCCTGGGCATCCTTTTGACGCCGGTGCCGGCGCCGGGACTCATCGACCGGCTGGGTGCTGTGATGCGCCGGCTCGGGACGGGCGACCTGCGGCCGTACGGCCTGGGGAAGGCGGGCTGGGGGCCGTTCACCGCGCGGCGACCCGCGCTCATCGACGTCGGCTTCCTGCGCGAGCTGAAGGCGGGGCGCGTTCAGGTCCGTCCGAACGTGCGCCGTTTCACCGCGGTCGGCGTCGAGTTCGTCGATGGGAGCGAAGGTGACTTCGATGTCGTCATCGTCGCCACGGGCTTCGACACCGGGCTGGCCGAGCTCCTTGACGTGCCCGGAGCGGTGGGGGAGGACGGCGAGCCGCGCTTCCGCTCGGGTAGGCCGACCGAGTTCCCCGGGCTCTACTTCATGGGCTTCGACGAGACGACGCGGGGCCACCTCTTCGAGGCCAACCGCGAAGCGCGGCGCCTCGCCCGCGCAGTCGCGCGCTATCTCGAGGGGTATGGTGGTGTCCCTCCCGGTACTGCTGCCTAGGCGGGCTCGAGCCGGAACGTCCAGCGCTTGAACAGGACGAACGCGACCGGCGTGATCAGGAGCAGCGAGATCGCCTGACCGAATCTCGGGTCGATGGCCGTGCCTTCGACCAGGGCCGCGAGAAGTCCGGCGTTGAGCCCCACGACGAGCACGCCGACCAGCATGTACCGAAGGTACGCGCTCCAGAACCCCTCGTGCCTGAGCCGGAACGTGAAGTACCGGTTGCCTAGGTACATGAGCGCGTTGGAGGCGAGGTAGGCGAGGACGGACGCGGTCACGTACTGGATCCCGATCGCGTAGAGACCGGCGAAGACGAGCAAGTTGACGAGGTAGCCGCCGGCGCCCACGAGCAGGAACTTGACGGGCTGCGCCAGACCCGCCACGGTCGGTCAATCGTCGAACATCGCCCGGTAGTGGCGGTACCAGTCGCTCTGGAACCGCTCCTCCGGGTCATGGACGCGCTTGCGCCGCAGGAACTCGGGGAGTTGCGGGTAGCACGCCTCCACCTGGTTCCGCATCGCCCAGCGGTGGTAGGTGAGGTAGTAGCTGCCGCCCCGCTCGACGGCCAGGTCGATGAGGCGGCGGAACGCGTCCGCCGCGTGCTCGAGCCCCTCCGGCGTGTGCACGGTGTGGAGGTTGAAGATGATGCACGCCCAGCGCTCGGTCGCCCAGGCGAGGAAGGTCTCTCCATCCCTCTCGATCAGCCGGATCGTGCCGTAGATGAGATCGACGTCGTGCTCGCGGAAGTCGCCCGCGACGGCTTGCATGAAGTGGACCAGGCGGTCGCGCGGCACGTAGATCTCCGTGATCATCTCCGTCGCCGGGTGGGGAGCCCCCAGCCGCTCGTCGAGCGCTTGGTGGTAGTCGTCGGCGTAGTCGGCGAGCTGGTGGGCGTCGGAGTAGTAGAGCTGCCCCGTGGTCGCCAGGTAGTGGGCCGAGTACAGCTCGAACGCGCGAGACTTGTCCGTGTGCGCTAGGTGGATGAGGCGCTGCCAGTCCTCCCGCGAGAGCGCCTTCTGGCCTCCCTGAGGCGGCTCCGTCCCTTCGATCGGTCGGTAACAGGAGAAGACGGCCCGGCGGAGGAAGTCGTCCGAGCCCGGGTCGGTGGCGAACTGGAAGTCGCCGTAGAGGTAGCCGTCCCGGATCCGTTCCTCGAGCAGCGGCCCGAGCTCTTCGATCAGCCGCACCTCGACGACCCGCTCCAGCATCTGCCGGGGGCGGAGCCGCAGCACGGCGGAGTAGATGCAGCCGAAGAGCCCGTAGCCGCCGATCGAGAGCCGGAACAGCTCTCCGTTCTCTTCCCGGCTGCACATGTGCGCCTCGCCGTCCGCGCCGACGAGTACGAACGACTCGACGTCGGCAACGATCGGCCGCATCGCCAGCCCGCGCCCGTGCACGTTGGCGGCGAGTGCGCCGCCGATCGAGAGCCGGTCGGCGCCGGTCTGCTTCTGGGCGATCCCCCACTGCGGCTCCGTGCCGGCCTGCGTCTCGGCCAGGTAGTCGATGAGCGCCGGCCACTGGATCCCCGCCTCGACCTCGATCGTGCCGCGCTCCGGATCGAAGTCGAGCACGCGGTCGAGGCCCCTCGTGTCGAGGAGCAGGCCGCCGCCCAGGAACTGCTGGCCGCCCATCGCGTGGCGGCCGCCGGCGATCGCCACTCCTCTCCCTTCCGCGCCGGCCCGCAGGACCGCCTCGCGGACGCCGGCGAGCGAGTCCACCTGGACAACCTCGGCCACGACCGTCTCGTTGAGCTGCGAGTGGATGTCGTTGACGCTGACCGCGGTCGTCGTGGTCCTCCGGCGCAAGCTTGTCAAGCGCACGGCTCTTGTCAAGCGCACGGCTCGAGTTCAATAGTCCCGGCGTGCGTCATGAGGAATGGCTCGCAGGAGGACGCGCATCAGGGCGGATTGCCGCGGCCTTCACGCTTCCTCGAAGAGGACGTCCTGCGCGCCCTCCCAGAGGATGACGCGGCCGAGCTCGGGCAGCTGCTCGCGTCCCTCCTCGATCGTGGCGAAGTGGTTCCCCGCGAGCTGGCCCATCTTGCTTGCGAAGCACGTTGCCCCGTACGGGAAGAGGATCTCCACCTCCGAGAGCCCACCCGGGTAGAGGAGGAGTTCGCCCGCCGCGGGGTAGCTGTTGGCGTTCTCCGGGCCGAGGGCGAGGTCGAGCTCCCACCCGAGCGGGACCCAGGCGGACTCCCCGCTCCACCGCGCCTGCACGAGCCGGCCGCGCAGCGGAAGCAGGCCGTGGAGCGCCGCGACCGTCTTGGGCGCCGCCTCCTCCTCGAGGCGAGCGGTGAATCGGAAAGGCCCGGCGGTGACGGCGAGCACGCCCCGGACCCTACCGAGGTACGACGCGTAGAGTGCCCCCCAACGCCGTCGAAAGGAGAAGCATGCTCGCGAAGGTCCGCTCCGTGGGGATCTACGTCTCCGACCAGCAGCGCGCGCTCGACTTCTTCACCGAGAAGCTCGGCTGCGAGCTCGTCGTCGACGCGCCCATGGGCGAAGGGCCGGAGGCGGCGCGCTGGATCGAGGTCAAGCTGCCGCGTGACGACACGAAGCTCATCCTCTTCACGCCGGAGGGCCAGGAGGACCGGGTCGGGACGTTCTCCAACGTGATCTTCCACTGCGACGACATCCAGAAGACGCACGAGGAGCTCTCCGCGAAGGGAGTCGAGTTCCCGACGCCGCCGGAGTTTGCGTCCTGGGGGAGGTGGTGGGCGGTGTTCACCGACCCCGACGGGAACAACTACGGGCTCGGCCTCGAGAGCGAGGGCTAGACCGCCACTTGCGCCGGCGCTCGGGCCGCCGCGGGGAACAGGAGCGCGAGGACCGCGGCCTCGAAGACGTCGCGGCCGTCCACGGAGTAGTCGGGCGTGAACTCCGGAGCGGCGTTCAGCTCGAGGACGTCGAGGCTCCCGTCCAGACGAGGGATGAGGTCGACTCCAGCGAGATCGGCGCCCACGGCGGCCGCGGCCT
Organism: Gaiellaceae bacterium; assembly: GCA_050697715.1. Classification (GTDB taxonomy): domain Bacteria; phylum Actinomycetota; class Thermoleophilia; order Gaiellales; family Gaiellaceae; genus DASQWP01. The sequence continues at coordinate 654 of JBOHAJ010000019.1, read as the reverse complement.
CGACGGCGATCTCGATCGCGCCGCTCGGCGGCTGTGCAGGAAGGCGGATCGCCCCGAGCGCGACGTTCGTCCGCCACTCACCGTTCGCCGCCACCCGCCGGACGGCGCCCACGGCCTGTCCGCCTGCCACGAGCACGCGCAGGTCGTGCCCGGCGGGCGGCACGAGCTCCTGGATGAGAGCGCCCTGGCGCCGGAACCAGGACCGCCGCCGCAGGCGCTCCAGCAGGGCGGCGAGCTCGGCGGGCTCCGCACAGGCGGCCACCTCCGCGCCTCGGCTGCCAAAGCGCGGCTTGACGACGGCCGGGAAGCGCAAGCGGGAGACGTCCTCGGCGCGCGAGGCGGCGCTCAGGTACGCCGTGTCGGGGTGCGGGAGCCCGGCGCGGCCCAGCCGGAGCGCCGTCACGAGCTTGTCGTGGCAGGCCAGCAGGGCTTCCGGTGGGTTGAGCACGGACACGCCTCGCCGCCCGAGTCCCCGCAGCAACGCCGTTCCCGGCTCGACCCCGTCGAGCGTCGGCCGGACGTCGAGGCATGAGAGGACGACGTCCCCGGGCTCCGCGCGGCGGGCTGCCTGAGGCGGCGTGAGGACGGCGGCCTCGAGGCCGACCCGGCCCGCGGCGGCCGCGAGCGCAACGGGCACCCCGCGCTCGGCCCACG
>JBOHAJ010000018.1:0-3859 GCA_050697715.1 Gaiellaceae bacterium | reverse complement strand
CGTGGTGCGTCAGCGCGATCGAGGCAGCGAGCTCGAGCAGCCTCGAGCCGGACCCGGCGAGGAGCTGGAAGCCGAGATCCGGATGGCGGCGCACCTGCTCCCACTCCTCGCTGCTCAGCTCGCCGGGCGTGCAGAGGATCGAGTCGGGGATGGCGATCTTGCCGACGTCGTGGAGGAGCGCCGCGAGCCGAAGCTCTTCGCAACGCTCGTCGTCGAGCCCGAGGCGGGCCGCGATCAAAGCGCAGTACGAGCTCATCCGCTCCACGTGCCGCCCGCCCTCCTCGTCGCGGAACTCGGCGGCGAGTGCCAGCCGGCGCACGGTCTCCTCGTACGCGGACGCGAGCTCACGCCGCGACCCCTCCAGCTCGCGCACGAGCTCTCGGAGGCTGGTCGTCCGCTCGGCGACGGCCAACTCGAGCTCGCGGCGGCGCTCCTGGGCCGCCAGCTCGAGCTCGCGGCGGCGCAGCGCGTTGGCCACCGAGATCGCCAGCTCGCTCTCCCGCACGGGTTTCGTCAGGTAGCCGTAGCAGCCGACGTCCAGCGCAAGCTCCCACACAGCGGGATCGTCGATGCCGCTGACCATCAGCATGGCCGCGTCGGGGTGAGAGCGGCGGATCTCCTGCACGAGCTCCAGCCCCGACTCGGGTCCGAGCGAAACATCGCAGAGCACGAGGTCGACGGCGTGCTCGGCGAGTGCGCGGCGAGCCTCCGCGCCGGTCGCAGCCTCGACGCAGGAGTGGCCCCGGGCGCCCAGCAGGTGACGCAGGAGCGTACGAGCCCCTTCCTGGTCGTCCACGATGAGGACGGTGGCCACCTTCCCTCTTTGCGGAAGGCTAGACGTTGCAACCCTTGCGCGCGCGCCGGCGTGGCGCTTTGATTGCGCCGTGGCAACGGTGGCGCCTGCCGGCTCGGCCGGGCGGGGTACCCGCTCCGCTCGCTGGCTTGCCGTCCCCCTCGCCGGGTTCGCGCTCGTCTCCCTGACGGCCGGGCTGGTCGCGAAGGCCGAGCTCGACACCGGCGGCGGCTACTTCGACCTCTTCTTCAGCGACACGATCCACCTCAAGGCGTGGTTCGCTTCGGCGGCAGCCGTGCTTGCCCTCACCCAGCTCTTCACCGCGGCGTGGATCTTCCGCAAGCTGCCCTTGCGGCGCCCGGCGTGGGTGCCGGGGCTCCACCGGTGGACGGGCCGCCTCGCGTTCGCGTTCACGCTCCCGGTCGCCTACCACTGCATCTTCCAGCTCGGCTTCCAGAGCGGGGACGACCGCGTGCTCGCGCACTCTTTGCTTGGATCCGCGGTCTACGGGGCCTTTGCCGCCAAGGTGCTGATCGTGCGCCTCCACCGCTTCCCAGTCTGGGTGCTGCCGACCGCAGGCGGGCTCCTTTTCGGCGTCCTCATCGCGCTTTGGTACACGAGCGCGCTCTGGTTCTTCCGGCTCGTCGGCCTCGGAATCTGACTCCGAGCCCCCGGTGCCCCTTCCAGGAATGCTGCCCCGCTTCTGGGTCGTGAGCACCAAGCCAGGGGCCGCACTCGCCCGCAGGCAAGGCTGGGTAGCCTTGGTAAGGGCGAGGGTGGGCTCTGGCGCCGCGTGATCGCGGGCCAGAAGCAGGCGTGTATTGCTGGAAGGGGCACTAGCACTACGCTACGACCATGGGACGCGAGTACCCCACCGTGCTCGACCTCGTGGGGCGAACGCCGCTCGTCCGCCTCCAGCGGCTCGGTAGGGGTGTGAAGCCGCTCCTCCTCGCCAAGCTCGAGTACCTGAACCCCGGCGGGAGCGTCAAGGACCGGATCGGCCTGCGCATGATCGAGCAGGCCGAGCGCGAGGGAAAGCTCAGGCCCGGCGGTACGATCGTCGAGCCGACGAGCGGCAACACGGGTGTCGGTCTCGCGATCGCGGCGGCGCTCAAGGGGTACCGCTGCGTCTTCGTCATGCCGGACAAGATCGCGGAGGAGAAGCGGGCGCTCCTGCGCGCGTACGGCGCCGAGGTCGTCATCTGCCCGACCGCTGTGGCGCCGGAGTCGCCCGAGAGCTACTACAACGTCTCCGACCGGCTCGCCGAGGAGATTCCGGGCGCCTTCAAGCCCGACCAGTATTCGAACCAGGCGAACCCGCGGGCGCACTACGAGACGACGGGCCCCGAGATCTGGGAGGAGACCGGCGGCGAGATGGATGCCATCGTCCTGTCGGTCGGCACCGGGGGCACGATCTCCGGCGTCGCCCGCTACCTGAAGGAACGCAAGCCCGACCTGCTCGTCGTCGCGGCCGACCCGGAGGGCTCGATCTACTCGAACCCCGACGCCGTTCACACGTACCTCGTCGAAGGGATCGGCGAAGACTTCTGGCCGGAGACCTACGACTCCGCCTACGTGGATGAGTACGTGACCGTCTCGGACGGAGACTCGTTTCGCACCGCGCGCCGGCTCGCGCGTGAGGAGGGACTGCTCGTGGGCGGCTCCGGCGGCACGGCTGTTTGGGCCATGCTCCAGGTGGCGGAGCGCTTCGGCGACGGCGCGACGATCGTAACGCTGATCCCGGACTCCGGACGGGGTTACCTGTCGAAGTTCTACGACGACAACTGGCTCCTGGAGCACGGCTTCCTCGAGCGGAAGGCGCCGGCACCCACGATCGAGGAGGTGCTCGCGCTCAAGCGCGCCGAGGAGCCGGGCCTCCCCGAGCTCGTCACCGTCGCGTCGCACCAGAAGGTCGGGGAGGCGATCGACCTCATGCAGCGCTACGGCATCTCGCAGATCCCGGTCCTCCGGCACGACGGCGGAGACTCGCTCGCCGATGTCGTCGGCTCGATCCGCGAGCGCGGGCTCCTCGACCGCGTCTTCCGCAACCAGGACGCCCTCTCGGAGGACGTCGCCGCGGCGATGGAGCCACCGCTGCCGGCCGTCGAGATCGGCGACTCGGTGGACACCGTCTTCGCCGACCTCTCGGCCGGAAACCCGGCGGTGATCGTCGCCCGCAACGGGAAGCCGGTGGGCGTCCTGACCCGCGCCGACCTGCTCGAGTACCTGGCCCACGGCCGCGCGGGCGCGAACGGCGCCTAGCGCTCGGGCCGAAGCGGCCACGTCCGCGCGTGCCGCGTCCCGGGGTCTGACCCCGGGACAGGTCCAGCTGGGCTCCTGTTTTCCACAGGAACGCTGCCCCCTCCCACTAGACCCCGCATGGCGCGCTGATTGGCGACCACACCTGACCGCTCGGAACATGTCCTGAGGGCTGACCCCCAGACAGGTCCCTCCGGGACGGCGGCGCGGGTCCGGCCGGTGCGTACACTGACGCCGTGGACTTCGAGACGCGCGCGATCCACGAGGGGCAGGAGCCCGACGAGGCGACCGGCGCGCTCACGACCCCGATCTACCAGACCTCCACCTATGTCCAGCAGGAGGTGGGCGTCCACAAGGGCTACGACTACTCACGCTCGGGCAACCCGACCCGGACGGCGTTCGAGCGCTGCCTCGCTTCGCTCGAGGGTGCCGAGCACGGCCTCGCGTACTCCTCGGGGCTGGGCGCGACCACGACGATCATGCACCTCGTCTCGCCGGGGGAGCGAGTCATCTCCGTCAACGACGTCTACGGCGGCGTCTACCGCATGTTCTCCCAGGTGTACGAGCCGAAGGGCTACCTCTTCACGTTCCTCCCGGCGGAGGAGATGAGCACGGGCCTGGCCGAGCACCTGGACGAGCAGACACGAATCGTGTGGCTCGAGTCCCCCACCAACCCGCTGCTGAACGTCGTCGACATCCGCACGCCGGCGGAGGCGGCGCACGCCGCGGGTGCTCTGGTCGTCGTGGACAGCACGTTCGCCACGCCGTACCTCCAGCGGCCGCTCGAGCTCGGCGCCGACATCGTCC
>JBOHAJ010000017.1:0-4934 GCA_050697715.1 Gaiellaceae bacterium | reverse complement strand
GCGCAGGATCGTGGCGGAGACGGGCGCGGGACAGCACGGCGTCGCCGCGGCGACGGTCTGCGCCCGCTTCGGCCTCGAGTGCGTCGTCTACATGGGCGTCGAAGACATGGAGCGCCAGAAGCCGAACGTGGAGCGCATGCACCTCCTCGGCGCCGAGGTGCGCCCGGTCGAGTTCGGCACGCGCACGCTGAAGGAGGCGACGAGCGAGGCCATCCGTGACTGGATCACGAACGTAGAGACGACCTATTACCTGATCGGCTCCTGCGTCGGCCCGCACCCGTACCCGGAGATCGTGCGCGAGCTCCAGGCCGTCATCGGCCGCGAGGCGAGACAGCAGATCGTGGAGGCGGAGGGACGCCTGCCGGACGCGGTCGTCGCCTGCGTGGGCGGCGGCTCGAACGCGATCGGCCTCTTTGCCGGCTTCGTGCACGACCCCGAGGTGCGCCTCGTCGGCGTCGAGGCGGCCGGCGCGGCGAGCCTCGGCACCGGCCGGCCTGGCGTCCTGCACGGAGCCCGCTCCTCCGTCCTCGCCGACGAGGACGGGCAGATCGCCGACGCGCACTCGATCTCGGCCGGTCTCGACTACCCCGGCGTCGGGCCCGAGCACGCCTTCCTGCGCGACTCCGGCCGCGCCGAGTACGTCGGGGCCACCGACGAGGAAGCGGTCGCCGCGTTTCACCTGCTCGCCGAGCGGGAGGGGATCATCCCCGCCCTCGAGCCCGCCCACGCTCTCGCCCGCGCACTCGAGCTCGACGCCGAGCTCGTGCTGGTCGGTCTCTCCGGGCGCGGCGACAAGGACCTCGCCGTCGTCCTCGCCGCGCGATGAAGAAGCTCTCCATCTACCTGATGGCGCTTCCGGAGACGCCCGAGCTCGCGGAGGCGGCGGTCGCCGGCGGCGCCGACCTGCTCGAGATCGGCTTCCCCTTCTCCGACCCGCTCGCGGACGGCCCCGTCATTCGTCTCGCCGGCGAGCGCGCCCTCCAAGCCGGGATGCGCACCCGAGCCTGCCTCGAATGCCTGGCCGAGATCCGCCGGCGGCTTCCCGAGACGCCGCTCGTGCCCATGACCTACGCCTCCATCCTCGAGGCCTACGGCTACGAGCGCTTCCGCGACGACGCCCGCTCGGCAGGTGCGTCGAGCCTGATCGTCGCCGACCTCCCGCTCGAGGCCCACCCGGAGATCCCGCGCGTCCAGCTCGTCGCGCCGACGACCCCGCCGGAGCGGATCCGCCGCGCGGCCGAGCGGACGGACGGCTGGCTCTACCTCGTCTCGCTCACGGGGACGACTGGAGCACGCGAGGGGGTCTCCTCGCAGCTCGCGGCGCTCGTCGAGCGGGCCCGGGCGGTCACCGACGTGCCCCTGCTCGCCGGCTTCGGCATTGCCACGCCCGAGCAGGCGGCCGAGGCGGGGGCGCTCGCGGACGGGATCGTGGTCGGGAGCCGCGCCGTCCAGGTGGCGAACGACGCGGGGCCGGACGGCCTGCGGGAGTACGTGGCTTCGCTGCGCCAAGCCCTCGCAGACGCCGAGGCCCGCCGTCCGGCGGGCCTCGCGTCCAGCTGACCCCGGGGTCGTCCTCCTACGGCGAGAGCGTCCAGACCTTCTCGCAGCCCAGCGCGGTGTCGCCGGGCCGGATGACCGCACGATCCCAGTCCCCGTCGTTCTCGCCGCACTGGAGGGTGTCGGGGGAGCCGTCGTCGGCGGCCGCGAAGAGGCGGTCGTTGCCTTCCCCGCCGTCGAGCGAGTCGGCGCCCCAGCCACCCCAGAGCCAGTCGGAGCCGAGGCCGCCGAGGAGCGTGTCCTCCCCGCCGCCGCCCCAGAGGAAGTCGGCGCCTTCGCCGCCGTCGAGCCAGTCGTTTCCCGCTTGGCCGAAGAGGAGGTCGCCGCGCCCGAGGCCGGCGACCGTGTCGTTGCCCGCGCGGGCGAGGATGAAGTCGCGCTTCTCGTCCGAGCCGGTCAGCGTGTCGTCTCCCAGGGTACCTCGCTGGAACTCGACGCGCCTCGGGCCGGACGGCATCGTCCGAACCCGCTCGCAGTCGACGGCCTGGTCGCCCGCACGAATGACAGCGCGGTCGGCGTCGCCGGCGCCGCAGTCCACGACGTCGGGCATGCCGTCGTCCTCGCCGGCATACGCGAGGTCGTTTCCGCCCCCGCCCTCGAGCACGTCGACCCCGCGGCCGGCGTAGAGCACGTCGCCGTGCGCGCCGCCCTCGAGGGTGTCGTTCCCCGGTCCGCCCCAGCCGAAGTCGCGGCCGCCGTCGCCGGAGACGGTGTCGTTCCCGCGCCCTCCGAAGAGGACGTCGCTGCCGCCGTTGCCGGCGAGGGTGTCGTTCCCGGCCCTCCCGTGGATGAAGTCGCGGCGATCGGTGCCGCCGAGCGTGTCGTCGCCGGGAGTGCCGACGATGACCTTGGCCGACGCCGCCGGGGCGGCCGCGAGAGCGGCTGCGACGAGGCCGGCGAGGAGAGTGCGCTTCACGGGCAGTCCTTTCCGAAATGCTCGATGCCTGCGCACAACTGAAGCACCGGCCTGTGAGGGAAGCCGTGCTCGTTCTGTAAAGCCGCGGTAAGTCCTGTGTCCCTTCAGGCAATACACGCCTGCTTCTGAGCCGCGATCACGCGGCGCCAGAGTCCACCCTCGTCCTTGCCAAGGCTCTCTAGCCTTGCCTGCAGGCGAGTGCGGCCTCTGGCTTGGTGCTCGCGACCCAGAAGCGGGGCAGCATCACCAGAAGGGACACTAGGCTACGGCCATGCACACGATCGAGCTCACCGACGAGGAGCTCCGCCTCGTCCGCGCTGCACTGGCCTCCTACCTCGAGGACTTCGGCCACAAAGAGGCGGACATCCTCCGGGCGATCAAGGCGATCATCGGCAAGCTGCCGGCCCCGGCCTAGCCCAGATGGGCGTCCTGGAAACGCGGGCCGACCGCGCGGCCGACGAGTTCGCGGCCAACCGGGAGCGGATGGAGGCGCTCGTGGGCGAGCTCCGCGAGCGCACGGAGCAGGTGGGCGGCGGCGGCGGGCCGGAGGCGATCGAGCGTCACCGCTCGCGCGGCAAGCTCCTCGCGCGGGAGCGGATCGAGCGCTTTCTCGACCCCGGCTCCTCGTTCCTCGAGCTCAACGCCCTGGCAGCCTGGGAGCTGTACGACGGCGAGGCGCCGGCCGCTGGAATCGTCACCGGGATCGGCGTGGTCGAGGGTGTCGAGTGCGTGGTGGTCGCCAACGACGCGACCGTGAAGGGCGGCACCTACTACCCGCTCACGGTGAAGAAGCACCTGCGCGCGCAGGAGGTGGCCGAGCAGAACCACCTCCCATGCCTCTACCTCGTGGACTCGGGCGGCGCCTTCCTGCCGCTGCAGGACGAGGTCTTCCCCGACCGCGACCACTTCGGGCGGATCTTCTACAACCAGGCGCGCATGTCGGCGAAGGGGATCCCCCAGATCGCCGTCGTCATGGGCTCCTGCACGGCCGGCGGCGCCTACGTGCCGGCGATGAGCGACGAGACGGTGATCGTGCGCGGGACGGGCACGATCTTCCTGGGCGGCCCGCCGCTCGTGAAGGCGGCGACGGGAGAGGAGGTGACGGCCGAGGAGCTCGGCGGCGCCGACGTCCACTCACGGGTCTCGGGTGTCACGGACCACTATGCGGTGAGCGACGAGCACGCGCTCGCGCTCGCCCGCCAGATCGTCGCCAACCTCGACCGGCGCAAGCCCGAGCCACCGTGGGAGCCGGCCGAGCCCGAGGAGCCACTCTACGACCCTTCCGAGCTGTACGGGATCGTCCCCGAGGACTACGGGAAGCTCTACGACGTCCGCGAGCTGATCGCCCGCCTGGTGGACGGGAGCCGCTTCCACGAGTTCAAGGCGCTGTACGGGGACACGCTCGTGTGCGGCTTCGCGCGCCTCGAGGGCTACCCGGTCGCGATCCTCGCCAACAACGGCGTGCTCTTCTCCGAGAGCGCGCTCAAGGGCGCCCACTTCATCCAGCTCGCGTGCAAGCGGCGGATCCCGCTCGTCTTCCTCCAGAACATCACCGGCTTCATCGTCGGCAAGGAGTACGAGGCGGGGGGCATCGCCAAGGACGGGGCGAAGATGGTCACCGCCGTCGCCTGCGCGCAGGTGCCGAAGTTCACCGTCATCGTGGGCGGCTCCTTCGGCGCCGGGAACTACGGGATGTGCGGACGCGCCTACTCGCCGCGACAGCTCTGGATGTGGCCGAACGCGCGCATCTCGGTCATGGGCGGAGAGCAGGCGGCCATGGTGCTCTCTACAGTCGGGCGTGCCGACCCCGACGAGATCAGGGCGAGGTACGAGCGGGAGGGCAACCCCTACTACTCGACCGCGCGCCTGTGGGACGACGGAATCATCGACCCGCTCGATACCCGCCGCGTGCTGGCGCTGGGGATCTCGGCGGCGCTCAACGCGCCCATCCCGGAGACGACCTTCGGCGTCTTCCGGATGTAGCCGGTCTACGGAAGGGTGACGGTCTCCGGCAAGTCGACGCCGGGGAGCTGCACCTCGGGGACCTGGACGTCCGGGAGCGGTACCTCGACGTCGGGAAGCGGTACGTCCGGGACAGGGACCTCGGCCTCGGGAAGCGGTACATCAGGGAGAGGTACGTCAGGGACGGGTACGTCCGGGATCGGCACGTCGGCCTCCGGGAGCGGGACCTCCGGCACCGGGAGACCCGGCGTCTCGACGCCCGGGAGCTCGAGCGACGGCACGGTCACCTCCGGAAGCTCGATCGCGCCCGCCGAGGCACCGCCTTCGGACGCGGACTGCTTCCCGTCCAGCTTGGGGGCCGACGCCGTCGCCTTTGGGGCCGCCTGCGACCGCGCGGCGGGCCCCTCACGGACGAGCGCGGGCGCGGAGGGCCGGTCGGCGCGCGGAACCTCTACCCAACCCTCGGGAAGCGGGAGCGCTCCGGACTGCACTGCGACTC
>JBOHAJ010000016.1:0-9387 GCA_050697715.1 Gaiellaceae bacterium | reverse complement strand
GTCCAAGCGTCCGACCCGGTGCGGGCCAACGCGCTCTGGGTGGACGTCGACCGTGCGCTCGTCGACCGAGCCGCGGCGGTCCCGCTCGTCAACCAGCGCGCGGTGGTCTTTGTCTCCGAGCGCGTCGGCAACCACCAGTTCCACCCGCAGTGGGCCACCCTGTTCGACCAGCTCTGGGTGAGGTAGCCCAGGCATGTAGCCTTCGCGCCCATGACACGAGACTTCCTCTTCACGTCCGAGTCGGTCACCGAGGGCCACCCCGACAAGGTCGCCGACCAGATCTCCGACAGCGTCCTCGACGCCGTCCTCACCGACGACCGGAACGGACGCGTCGCCTGCGAGACGCTCGTCACCACCGGGCTCGTCATCGTCGCCGGCGAGATCACGACCGAGACGTGGGTGGATATCCCGAGCCTCGTCCGCACTCGGATCCGCGAGATCGGCTACGACCGCGCCAAGTACGGCTTCGACGCAGAGACGTGCGGCGTGATCGTCGCCATCGACGAGCAGTCGGCGGACATCGCGCAGGGGGTGGACACCTCCTACGAGGTGCAACACGACCCCGGCGATGACGACCCGCTCGATCTGCTCGGCGCGGGCGACCAGGGGATGATGTTCGGCTACGCGTGCACGGAGACGGAGGAGCTCATGCCGCTCCCGATCACGCTCGCGCACCGCATCTGCAAGCGGCTGGCCGAAGTGCGCAAGGCGCAGATCCTCCCGTACCTGCGCCCGGACGGGAAGGCGCAGGTGACGGTCCGGTACGAGATGGACGAGCACGGGCACCAGAAGCCCGTCGAGATCGCACGCATCCTTGTCTCCACCCAGCACCGCGACGGGCTCGACGCCGACGCGCTCATCAAGCCGGACGTGATCGAGTACGTCCTGCATCCCATCCTCCCGCGTGAGCTCTACGACGAACACCGCTTCGAGCACCGCGACTTCGTGCTCGTCAACCCGACCGGGAAGTTCGTCACCGGCGGCCCGATGGGGGACACGGGCCTGACCGGGCGCAAGATCGTCATCGACACGTACGGCGGCGCCTGCCGCCACGGCGGCGGCGCCTTCTCCGGCAAGGACCCGACCAAAGTCGACCGCTCGGCTGCCTACGCGGCCCGCTACGTGGCGAAGAACATCGTCGCCGCGGGGCTCGCCGACCGCTGCGAGCTCCAGGTCGCCTACGCGATCGGCGTCGCCCACCCGGTCTCGATCTGCGTGGACTGCTTCGGCACCGAGCGGCTCCCGCTCGCCCGCATCGAGCAGCTCGTGCGCGAGACCTTCGACCTGCGCCCGGGCGCCATCCTGCGGGATCTCGATCTCCTCCGCCCGATCTACTCGAAGACGGCCGCCTACGGGCACTTCGGCCGGGCCGATCACGACTTCACCTGGGAGCGGACGGACAAGGCGGCCGCCCTGCGCGCCGCAGCCGGCCTCGTCGAGGAGGTTCCCGCTTCGTAGCGGTCGTCCGCTAAGCCTCAATCCCTGCCCGCCGGAAGAGCCGACGTAGGCCCCAGACGGCGAGGGCCGCGAGTCCGGCGACGAGCGTCACGACGACGATCAGGTTCGAATAGGGGGCTTCGAGGAGCTTGAGCCCGCTGAGCGCGAGCGCGGCCGCGAGCGCCAAACGCAGGACGCGCTCCGGCAGGCCCACGCTGACCTGGCTCCCGATCAGGACGCCGGGGATCGAACCGACCAGCAGCCAGCCGATCGCTCCGAGCTCGACGTTCCCGGCCACCAGGTGGCCGAAGCCGGCGACCAGCAGGAGGGCCGCGGCGTGGAAGATGTCGGTGCCGACGACGAACCGGGCGGCGAGGGGGAAAGCGAGCAGCATCGCGAGCGCGAAGAGCGTTCCGCTCCCGACCGACGTGAGGCCGACGACGAACCCACCCACTGCGCCGATCGTGACAGCGACGACCCGGTCCCGTCTGCTCAGCCGGCCGAGCCCCGTCGCCGTCCCTCCTCCATGCAGTAGGGCCTTCGCGACGAAGGCGAGCGCACCGATGAGCAGGGTGACACCGAGCACCCTGCCCTGCACGGAGTCGACGCTGTCCCCGTATCTGTCCGTCAAGTAGGTGGCGACGGCGACACCGATCAGGGACGCGGGCGCGCTCCCGACCAGCATCCAGGCGCCCAGGCGCGCTCGTACGGTGCCGAGCCGGCGGTGGCGCACGGCGCCTACGGACTTGAACGCGGCGCCGTGCAGGATGTCGGTGCCGATCGCCACGGACGGGTTGAAGTCGAAGAGGAAGATGAGGATCGGCGTCATCAAAGAGCCGCCGCCCATTCCCGTCATCCCGACGAGGACGCCGATCAGGAGCCCTGCCAGGGCGAGCCGTGGATCGTTCATCTGCGCGCCTGCCGGTGGCCGCGCAGCATGGCTCTGATCGTGGGCACGGTGGCTCCAGGTGAAGGCTTAGTAGACGACGAGGACGTCGCAAGGGGCACGCCGGAGAACGTCCTGATTGACACTCCCCTCCACGAGGCGCTCGAAGAATCCCTTCTTGCGTGTTCCGACGACGATGAGATCGACATTCCGTTGGCGCGCGAGCCGTACGATCGCTTCCGCGGGCGGTCCCACCGAGGGGACAAGCTCTGCGGCCAGACCGCGTTGCTCGAGATAGCTCCGCGCTTGGCCGAGTCGCTCGCGCGCGAACCGCTCCGGCTCCTCGACGTCCGTGGAGTCGGCTTGCGCCGCGACGTTCGTGACGATGAGCGTCGAGCCCAACGCCTCAGCGAGGTCGGCGGCGCGGCCGAGCGTCCCGGTGGTCGGGTCGTCGTAGGCGACGAGGATTGTCTTCGCTACCGGCACGGTCTCACGGAAGCCTAATGCCGCTCCCTCCGGGTACAGGTCAATCGCGGCGGACTCCGCCGCCGGACCGCTCTAGCCCGCCGGCCGCACGAACAGCCCCGCGGCGGCCTTCTCGCCGATCGCGCGCTCGTCGCCGTTGACGGCCACGGAGAACTGGCCGGCGGCAGGCTCGGCCTTGCGCAGCTCGACACGCGCCCCCGGGACGAACCCCTCGTCGTAGTACCAGTGGAGGAGGTCGCCGTCGTGCTCGGCGAGGCGGACGATCTCGGCACGCGAGCCCGGCTCGAGATCGGCGAGCGGCTTCAGCTCGCGGTTCTCGGCCTGCTCGAAGTTCGTGTCCACCGGCCAGCCGTGCGGGCAGCGGTCCGGCTGCCCCAGCTGCTCCGCGATCCGCTCGACCATGTCGTCCGTGAACGTGTTCCCGAGCATGTCCGCCTGCTCGTGCGCCTCGGCGGGCGTGTAGCCCATGAAGTCCGTCAGGAGGCGCTCGATGATCCTGTGGCGGCGGACGACGCGCTCGGCGACGTCCCGGCCCTGCGGCGTGAGGATCGCCTCCTTGTGGTCGCCGCGCTCGACGAGCCCCTCGGACTCGAGACGCTTCAGCATCTCGCCTGCGGACGCGCGGGAGACACCCAGCATTTCGGCGACGCGCACCGCAAGGGTCGACGATCCCTTGGCGTCCGGCCGGTACTCCCCGATGGGGAAGGCGAGGAAGTAGATCGTCTCGAGATAGTCCTCGACGGTATGCCCAGCCGCCATATCCGCGACAATCTTAGCCCCGGTGCCGAGGTATGCCTCCGTCTACCCCCTCGTTTCCGCGCGCGCGGTCGCGCGGCCGTTCACGTACCTGGCGGAAGGGCTGGAGAAAGGCGCGATCGTGACGGTGCCGTTCGGGCGCGCCCGCCGCCGCGGGGTGGTCGTCGGCCTGGAGGACGAGGCGCCGGCGGAGGTCGAGCCCGTGGCCGTCGAGGCCGTCGTCGGAGCCGTCCCGTCCGCGCTGGTCGACCTCGCACTCTGGCTCGCTGACTACTACGGCTCGACGCCCGCCCGCGCGCTCTCCCTCGTCGCGCCCGACCTGCCGAAGGCCCGCAAGGGAGCCCGTCGGCGCGAGCCGCCTGGCGAGCTGGCGGGGGAGGAAGCGCCGACGACCCTGACGGGGTCGCAGGAGGCCGCCCTCCTGCGGATCACGAACGCGCTGGACACGGGCGGAACCTTCCTCCTCCACGGCGCGACGGGGAGCGGGAAGACGGAGGTCTACCTGCGAGCATGCGCCGAAGCGCTCTCGCGCGGGCTCGCAGCCATCGTGCTCGTGCCCGAGATCGCGCTTACGCCGCAGGCCGTCGGCCGCTTCCGTGCGCGCTTCGGAGAGCGCGTCGCCGTCCTCCACTCGGGGCTGACCGAGGCGGAGCGGCGCGACGAGCGCACCCGCATCGCAGCCGGTGAGGCGAGCGTGGTCGTCGGTGCGCGGTCGGCCGTCTTCGCACCAGTCCGCCGGCTGGGCCTGATCTGCGTGGACGAGGAGCACGACGCCTCCTACAAACAGGAGTCCGACCCTCGCTACGACGCCCGCACGGTGGCGGCGAAGCGGGCGGCGCTCGAGGGAGCCGTCGCCGTCTACGGAAGCGCGACGCCGCGGCCGGAAAGCTGGGAGCGGCTGGAGCGGATCGAGCTCGGCGGGCGCCTTTCCCGGCCGCTCCCTCCAGTGCGCGTCGTCGACCTCAGGCGCGAGGCGGGCTACCCCCTCTCCGCACCGCTCCTGGGGGGACTGGGGGAGATCGCCGACCGGGGCGGGAAGGCGATCCTCCTGCTGAACCGGCGCGGCCTCGCTCCGGCGCTCCATTGTCGAGCGTGCGGGCTCACGCTCCGCTGCCGCGCGTGCGACATCGCCCTGACGCTCCACCGCGACGGCGCCCTCCACTGCCACCACTGCGGCTTCTCGGAGACGGCGCCGCCGCTCTGCCCCGCGTGCGGCGCCGCGGAGCTCGCGCGCCTGGGCGCGGGCACGGAGAAGCTGGAAGCGGAGCTCGCGGCCCGGCTCCCGGAGCTGGAGCGCTTTCGCCTCGATGCCGACGCGGCCGGCCGCCCTGGCCGCCTCGCGGAGACGCTGGCGTGCTTCGCCGCCTCCCGGCGGGGCGTCCTCCTCGGAACGCAGATGGTGGCGAAGGGGCACCACTTTGAGGGCGTGGCGCTCGCAGCCGTCGTGGACGCGGACACCGCCATGGCGCTGCCCGACTTTCGCGCGGAAGAGCGCACGTTCCAGCTCGTGACGCAGCTGGCGGGGAGAAGCGGGCGCGACGCGCCCGGCCGCGTGCTCGTCCAGACGTCGAGCCCGGATTCACGCCCGGTGGCGCTCGCCGCGCGGCACGCGGTGGAGGAGTTCCTGGCCGGCGAGCTCGCCCGTCGGCGCGAGCTCGGCTATCCACCCTTCCGGCACCTCGTCCGCATCGTCGTCTCCGGCCCCGAGCCGGGCCGGCCCGCGGCGCTTCTGGGCGAGCTTGGTGCCGACCTCGAGCGCGTCGTCCCGGGGGCTGATCTGCTCGGGCCCGCACCGCTCCTGCGTCTGCGGGGCCGCCACCGCGCGCAGCTCCTGGCGAAGACAGGGCCGCCCCGTCCGGTCGCTGCGCGCCTCGCGCGTCTCCTCGCGGCGGCCGCGCCGGCGCTGCGGCGCGACGGGCTGGCAGCCTCCGTGGACGTCGATCCGCAGGACGTCCTCTAGACACTGGGGCAGGTTTTCGGCCCGCTTCGCCCGGAAACAACGGGCGCCGACACCCCCAAGACGACGAAGGGAACGCATGGGAATCATCGGGTGGATCATCCTCGGCCTGTTGGCCGGGTTCATCGCGAAGGCCGTCCTCCCCGGCGAGGATCCGGGCGGCATCATCGCCACGACTCTGCTCGGGGTCGCCGGCGCGCTCGTGGGCGGGTTCATCGCCCAGGCGCTCGGATTCGGCGACCCGATCGACGAGTTCTTCGACCTCAGCACCTGGCTCGGGGCGATCATCGGAGCGATCCTGCTGCTCCTGATCTACCGGGTGCTCTTCGGCGGGCGCCGCACGGCTCGAACCCTCTAGGCGGATACACTGCCCTCGCCGTGGGCGAGGTCGAAGGCGAGATTCGCAACGAGCAGCTCGACGCCGAGCGCGAGGCTCGGCGTCGGGCCGCTCTGGCGCAGATCCGGCAGTACCCGGATCCGGTCCTTCGCATGGAAGCGCGCGAGGTCCGGGAGTTCGACGAGGCGCTGGCCGATTTGGTCGAACGCCTGACGCGGTTGATGCAGGAGGCGAACGGGATCGGCCTCGCCGCGCCGCAGGTGGGCGTGACACGTCGCGTGTTCGTCTACCAACCCGCCGAGGACGCTCCCGTCGTCGCGCTCGTCAACCCGCGGGTGACCTCTGCCTCCGAGGAGCTCGAGACCTCGGACGAGGGCTGCCTCTCCCTCGGCGCCGCGACGGTGGTCGTGCCGGTCGAGCGCCCGCAGAGGGTTACCGTCGAGGGCTCCTCTCCTCAGGACGAGCCGCTCGTGGTCGAGGTGGAGGGACTCGAGGCGCGTGTCGTCCAGCACGAGATCGACCACCTCGACGGCGTGCTCATCGTCGACCGGGCGGCGCCCGAGCACCGGCGCGCGGCGCTCGGCCAGCTCCGTCCGCGGCCAGTCCTCAGCGCGTTCGCGTAGGCGTATGTCCATCGCCGTCGCGGCCACGGGGTCCTTTGGCGCAACCATCCTGGAGGGACTCGCCGCGCGGCGCGAGATCGAGCTCGTGCTCACGCGGCCCGACCGCAAGCAGGGCCGGGGGCGCAAGAAGCTGGCGTCGCCCGCCAAGGAGGTCGCCGCGCAGTACGAGGTCCGGGTCGAGCAGCCGGAGCGCCTGACCGAGTTCCCAGGAGAAGCGCGCATCGTCATCGTCGCCGACTACGGCGCCCTCATTCCCGAGAAGCTCCTCGGCGAGCGGCTCTGGCTCAACGTCCACCCGTCCCTGCTCCCGCGCTGGCGCGGGGCGGCGCCGATCGAGCGCGCCATCATGGCGGGCGACCGCGAGACCGGCGTGACCGTGCACCGGACGACGGCGGAGCTCGACGCAGGGCCGATTGCCGCGCAGCGCCGCTTCCCGATCGGGCCGGACGACGACGCCGGCATCGTCTACGAGCGCGCCGCCCGCGTCGCGCTGGAGCTCCTCGAGGAGGTCTTCACGGAGCCGACCTTCACCCCGCAGCCGGAGGCGGGGGTGACTTACGCGGACAAGATCACGGCGGCCGACCGGGAGCTCGACTGGGACGCGCCGCCGGAGGAGAACCTGAACAAGATCCGCGCGCTCTCGCCCCACATCGGCGCGCGGGCTCTGGTGGACGGGCGGCGCCTGCTCGTCTGGCGGGCGCGTCCGGCCCGCCCCGAATCGGGTCTCGTCGCGGGCGGGCTCGAGCTCCTCGAGGTGCAGCGTGAGGGCGGCAAACGCATGACGGCGGAGGAGTACCTCCGCGGTCTGCGGAGGTGACGCCCAGGCGCGTCGCCGTCGAGGTCGTCCGGCGCGTGTTCGACGAAGACGCCTATGCCGACCGCGTCTTCCGCGCCGCCGCAGAAGGTCTCGAGGGGCGCGATCGCGGCTTCGCCATGCAGCTCGCGTACGGGACGGTGCAGCGCGTCCGGCCGCTCGACCACGCCATCGAGACGCTCGGCCGCCGGCCGGTACGCAAGCTCGATGCCCCCGTCCGCGCCGCGCTCCGCCTCGGCGCCTACCAGCTCGCCTACCTGGGCGCCGTGCCCCCGCACGCCGCGGTGAACGAGACGGTCGAGCTCGTACGCGAGGCGGGTCTCGAGCGCGCGGTGGCGTTCACGAACGCGGTCATGCGCCGACTCACCGTTGGGCTCCGCGAGCTGCTCGCCGGGCTGGGGGAAGGGAGCCCGCACGAGGCGGCACTCAGGCACTCCTACCCCGACTGGGTTGCAGAGGTCTGGTGGCGCGAGCTCGGGCCTGACGACGCGCTCGCGCTCATGCGGGCGCAGAACGAGCCGGCGGAAACAGTCGTGCGCACGCCGGAGGGTCCGAAGGTGGTGGACGCCGTGCCGCCGGAGTGGGTCGAGCAGGGACGCGCTTGGCCGCAAAGCCGCGGCTCGCAGCTCGCCGGGGAGGCGGTGGGAGCGCGTGCCGGGGAGCGCGTCCTCGACCTGTGCGCGGCGCCGGGAGGGAAGTCGACCCAGCTCGCAGCGCTCGGCGCGGAGGTCGTCGCCGTCGAGAAGCACCCGGGTCGGGCGCGCGAGCTGGAGGAGAACGCCCGCCGGTTACGCGCAGAGAACCTCACGGTTCTCTGCGCGGATGCCCTCGAGCTCCGGGACGATCTGCGCGGGTTCGACCGGGTGCTCGTGGACGCGCCGTGCTCGGGCCTGGGCGTGCTGAACTCGAGGCCCGACCTGCGCTGGCGGGCGGAGCCGCTCCCGCAGCTGCAGGCCGCCCTCCTGCGCACGGGGCTCAAGCGCGTAAGGCCGGGCGGGACCGTGACCTACTCGGTCTGCACGATCCACGAAGCCGAGAACGAGGACGTGGTCGACTCGCTCGGCGCCGAGATCTGCGACCTCGGCTCCGAGTTCCCGGGCTACCGGCATCCGCGGCGTCCCGAGTTCCTCCTCACGCTCCCACACGTGCACGGGACGGCGGGATTCTTCGTGGCACGGCTGCGAACGTAGAGTCCCCGGTATGTCCTGGCGGGAGTGGATGCGAACGGTCGAGGTGGAGCCGTCGCTGTACGCGGCCGACTTCTCGCGGCTCGGTGAGCAGGTCCACCACCTGCTGAACGCCGGCGCGCGCATCTTTCATTTCGACGTCGGAGACGGGCACTTCATCGAGCCGGTGACGATCGGGCCGATCGTCCTCAAGGACATCGCTCCGATGATCCACCAGGCCGGAGGCCGGATCGACTGCCACCTGATGGTCGACAATCCCGAGCGCCACTTCGCGCAGATCGCGAAGGCAGGCGGCGACAGCGTCACCTTCCACGTCGAGGTCACCGATCAGCCGTGGAACGTCATGTCGCTCGCGCGCTCGCACGGGCTGGAGGTGGGCGTCGCCTTCAATCCCGAGACGTCCGTGGACGACGCGCTCGCGGCCGCGCTTGGCGCCGACCTCGTCCTCTGCATGAGCATCCATCCGGGCTACTCCGGACAGGAGTTCATGCCCGAGGCGCTGGAGCGGATCCGCGAGCTGCGCAGCAAGCTCCACGACCGCGTCGTCGTGCAGGTGGACGGCGGGATCACCCAGGAAAACGTCCTCGCCGCGTACCAGGCGGGGGCGGAGCTCCTCGTCGCGGGGAGCGCGATCTTCGCTCGCGAGGACCTCAACCGCGCCTACCTGCGCCTCGTGCGCAGGCTCGCGGGCGAGGATGACTGAGCCTCGGTTTCTCGAGCGCGCGCTCGACCTCGCCGAACGCGGTCGCGGGACGACGCACCCGAACCCCGTCGTGGGCGCGGTCGTCGTGCGCGAGGGCGAGGTCGTGGGGGAGGGCTGGCACGAGCACCCGGGCGGGCCGCATGCGGAGGTCGTGGCGCTCGAGGCCGCCGGCGAGCGGGCTCGCACCGCGACGCTCTACGT
>JBOHAJ010000015.1:0-7868 GCA_050697715.1 Gaiellaceae bacterium | reverse complement strand
GACGAGGGCGACGGCGAGGAGGGCGGCGAGGAGGCCGATGCGGCGGGCGCGGTGCGTGCTCCGGTAGCAGGAGTACCTCATCGCCGCCTCTCGAGCGACTCGGCGACGCGGAGGAGCTCGCGCTTGCCGAGGTCGCCGCTCACGGTCACGACGAGCTCGTCCGTCAGCGCCCAGAGGTGCGGGATACCGCGCGGGACGATCACGAGCTTCGCCTTCACGCCGTCCAGCGCGCCGCCGGCCAGCGTGACGGGCTCGGGCTCGTCGCGGTAGCCCTCGCCGGTGGCGAGCGGGTCGCCCCAGGCGTCCTTGGGGTCGAGGAGGGACTCTCCGTCCCCCTCGACGAACCAGCTGGGCGGGTCCGTGAGCCGTGTTGTGACGACGAACTGGTCGAGACCGCGCCGGTAGGAGAGGGACACCACCATCTCGGAGCTCGGGTTCCCGCCCTCGCTTCCGGTCGGCCCGCCGCGCCGTGCGACGGCGACCTCGGCGAGCTCGTAGCCGTCCGGCGCCCAGCCGGGCACGAGGGGCGCGTAACCGACGGTCGCCGCGACCTTGGAGAGCTCGATCCGGCTGTAGCCCAGGTCGATGCGGTTGGGCTGGGCTTCCGCGGGGAACTCGAGCGTGAACACCCCAGGCGGGAGCTCGCCGTTCACCTCAAGCTCGTCGAGCGTCGTGCGGCGGAGCACGCGGCCCTGCTTCTCCTCGGCGATGGCCACCGGGAAGCCGGTCTCCTGGTCGACGACGATCCGGAGGTGGTCGGCCGTCAGCTCCGGCACGATCGAGCTCGGCTGCACGTCGACGTCCAGACGCCAGGCGGAGCGTCCCTCGTGCTCGAGCCGGCGCACGACGCCGTCCTGCGTCTCGCGGAGCGCGCGCACGACCGAGCCGTACCTGCGGCCGACGATCCAGTCCGAGGGCGACGGATCCGGGAAGCCGGGGGCGAGCCCAGCGGTTACGCCGGCCGAGACGGTGCCGTCGGCGTCGACGAAATACTGTCGCTCGACTCCACTCTTCGCGTCGTACGCGCGCTCCTCATGGTGCGTGAGCCCGTGGAGGCGGAAGTCGCCCCGCTCCGTGTACGCGAACGTGTAGGCGATCCGGCCGCGACCGGCGAAGACCAGCGACTCGTCGCCCTCGATCACGAGCCTGCCCCGCACGGTGCGCGCCTGCGCGAGGGCGGTAGCGACCTTCGCCTTGATCTCGGCCGCGGTGGCGGCGTTGTCCCGGATGACTTCAGGTGCCCGCTCATCCCGGGGAAGGAAGAACAGGACGGTGACCGCCGCCGCCCCGGCGACCGCCCCCACGCGGGCGGCCCAGCGCAGACGGGCCTGCCGCGCCCGCTGTCGCCGACGCGCCTCGTCGAGGCTCGTGAGCCGGCCTTCGGCGAGCCGCGCATGCAGCTGCGCATAGAAGCCGGGCGCGTGGCCGGGAACCTCGAGGGAGCGAAGGGCCGCGCCGAGCGCGAGATCGCGCGAGCTCACGTGCCCCCCTCCGCGAGCGCGGACCGGAGCGCCGCCCTGGCCCGGTTGAGCCGCGAGGCGACCGTTCCCACCGGGATCCCGAGCACGTCGCCGGCGTCCCGGTAGTCGAATCCCTGGGCGTCCACGAGCAGGACGGCGGCCCGTTCCTCCGGGGACAGGCCGGCGAGCGCGGCGGCGAGGTCGCGGCGGCTCGCCACCACGTCGCCGGGGTCTGCCCCGAAAGAGGGCCGCTCTGCCTCGTCGTCGAGCGGAAGCTGCACGACGCGGCGGGAGCGCCCGAGCTCGTCGAGGCACGCGTTGTAGGCGATGCGATAGAGCCAGGTGCCGAGCTTCGAGTCGCCGCGGAACCTGGGCAGTGCACGGAAGGCCTTCACGTACGTCTCCTGGAGAGCGTCGTCCATCCGGTCGCGGTCGCCGAGAATCCGATAGGCGAGGGAGCGGAGCCCGGGGTCGTAGTGCTTGATCAAGACGGCGAAGGCCTCCTGGTCGCCGCCCCGGGCCCGGTCGACGACGCCGGGGCCGACGTCGACGGCCGGGCCGAGAGCGGTGGCGGTTGTCATCTCGGTCTCCCTTCAGACGCCGCCGCGACGCCGTTCCTTCACGCGCCCGGCGTGAGGAGGACCGGGATGCGGACCTCGTGCGGTGGGCGGCCGGTGCCGGCCGCGTCGTCGTCGTGCACGACGATCGTGCCGCTCTGCTCTTCGTCCACGTTGTACGGCACCGCCACCCGGTACGTCCCGCGGCAGCCGGTGCCACACGTCGCGGTCGTGAACGTGTGGGCGATCTCGTCCCCGTTCTCGTCCAGGATGCGGACGGTCACGTTCGCCTCGAAGACGTTCGCGCTTCCGGCGACGACGACCGGGCTGCCGACCGTCTGGTTCAGCGCGGGGCTCGTCACGAGGATTACGGGCAGGAGGTCGCGGAAGTCCTTCCGCGTGAGCGGGTGGTCGAGGACCAGGCCCTCGCCCCCGAGCACCTCGATGGGCTCGCCGTCCAGGCTGAAGACGACGCCCTTCACGGTCGGGAACTGGGTCAGCGTGTAGACGACCTGGGCGAGACGCATCTGCATCGAGAGCGTGCCGCCTCCCTCCTCGAACTCGGAGGTGAGATCGACGGTCGCGATCGCGTCGTCGATCGTGAGGCCGAGCAGCTCCGTCCCCTGCGGGACCGAGGTCGTGAGGCCGTAATCCTGCTCGAACTCGCTGGGCCCCGTGAGTACTGCCTCGACCGCGGCGCTGCCGATGCGCGGGATGTTCGCCCCCGTCCGGTAGGTCACGAAGAGCGACTCGCCCTGCGCGTACCAGACCTGGTAGGTCGCCTGCCCCTCCGTGACGGTGCCGACCTCGGTGACGGTGTCCTCCGGCGGAAGGGTCTGGGTCGTTGAGCCGGTGTCCGGTTCCGGAGCTGAGGGGACCGGGCCGGCCGGGGTCGCCTCGTTGGCGCCGCAGCTTGCAGCCAGGAAGCCGAGGGAGAGGCAGATGACGGCGGCGGGGATGACGAGCAGGGCCTTCATGACGTGTCTCCTTGTCGTTTGGGTGCACGTCCATCGTCGCCCTCGCGCGAAACAGGGCCTTATCCGCTCTGTAACGGTTCCGTCACAGGCAGGCGGAGCGTGAAGCGCGTCCCGCTGCCGAGCTCGCTCCAGACGTCGATGTCCCCGCCGAGCAGGCGCGCGTTGTCGAGCGCGATGGCGAGGCCGAGCCCGCTCCCGTGACCCGTGCGCGAAGGATCGGTCTTGTAGAAGCGGTCGAAGAGGTGCGGGAGGTCTTCCGGCGCGATCCCGCGGCCCCGGTCGGCGACCTCGACGAAGGCGCCGACGCCGTCCCGCCCGACGCGCACGGAGACCTCCCGTCCACCGTGCTCGAGGGCGTTTCCGATCAGATTCGCGACGATGCGCTCGAGCCTGCGCGGGTCGCTCGTCAGCACAGTCTCCCGGGCCTCCAGGCGGATGCGATCGTCCCAGCCCCGCGCGTGCACGGCTGCGGCGACGAGCCAGGCGAGGTCGACCCGCTCCGGACGGACGCGCTGCGTCCCGGCGTCGAGCCGGGAGATCTCCATCAGGTCCTCGACGAGGTCACGCAGGCGCTTGACGTCCTGGACGAGCAGCTCGGCCGGCCTGCGCGCCTCCGGCGGCATGCGCTCGATGTGATCGGCGAGGAGGGAGGCCTCGTTCACGATCGCGGTCAGGGGTGTGCGGAGCTCGTGGGCGACGTCTGCCGTGAAGCGCCGCTCGCGCGCCTGCGCCTCCGAGAGGGCGTTGATCTTCGCTTCGAGGGCCTCCGCCATCTCGTTGAAGGAGGCCGCCCAGGCGCCGAACTCGTCCTCGCGCTCGATCGGAAGGCGGGTGGCGAGAAGCCCCTCGGCCAGCGAGTGCGCCGCCGCGCTCGCACGCGCGACCGGCGCGAGCGTTCGCCGCGCCAGCAGGGTTCCGACGAGGCCGGCGAGGACGAGGACGACGCCGAGCCCGGCGAGCAGGATCGTCCGCAGGCGGCCGAGGTCGGAGAAGAGGTCCTCCTCGGAGAAGAAGAAGTACAGCTCCGTGTCGGTCCGCGGCACGCGGCCGCCGACGACGAGGTACGGCGTTCCCGCCACCTCCGTGCGCTCGTAGGCGACCTGATCCTCGCGGACGATCTCGCGCACGCCGTCGGGCACCTGCTCCTCGCTCAGGGAGAGGCTCGAGGCGAACGGGCCGCCGCCGTCGACCCCGACCGTCTCGAAATCCCCGCGCCGGCGGAGCGCCTCGAGCAACGCGTCGCGCCCCTCCTCAGGGAGCACCTCGGCCGCGAGGACGAGGTTGAACTCGGACTGCTCGAGCGAGCGGTCGAGCGAGTCGTCCAGTCTCGTCTGGCGGACGAGGAGGAAGGCGCCGGCGGCGAGCGCTGCCGCAGAGATCCCTGCCACGAGCACGAACGCGAGCATCAGCCGGCGCCGCAGGCGGCCTGGAGCGATCGTGCGCCGGCGCTCGCTCACCCGCGCTCGAAGCGGTAGCCAACCCCGCGCACGGTCTGGATCAGCCTGGGATTGTGCGGGTCATCTTCGACCTTGGCGCGCAGGCGCTGAACGGCGACGTCGACGAGGCGCGAGTCGCCGAGGTACTCGTAGTTCCACACCCGCTGGAGCAGGAGCTCGCGCGTGAAGACCTGGCCCGGCCGGCGTGCTAACTCGAGGAGCAGCTTGAACTCCGTCGCCGTGAGGCCGACGTCCTCTCCCGCCTTCCGGACGCGGAAGCCCGCCGGGTCGATCTCCAGGTCGTCCACCGAGATGACGGGCTCGGACGGCGCCTCGGCGGCGCGCCGGAGCGCTGCCCGCGCCCGCGCCACGAGCTCGCTCATCTCGAACGGCTTGCGGACGTAGTCGTCCGCGCCGAGCTCGAGGCCGACGACGACGTCGACGGTGTCGCTCCGCGCGGAGAGCATGACGATGGGGACGCGGCTCTCCTTGCGGATCTCGCGGCAGACCTCGTACCCGTCCAGGGTGGGGAGCATGAGGTCGAGGACGACCAGGTCGTAGGGCTCGTTCCGGAAGTGGATGAGCGCCTCGCGCCCGTCGCGGGCCGAAGTGACGCGGAAGCCGGCCTGGCGCAGGCCAAGCTCGGTGATCTCCCGGATGGAAGGATCGTCCTCGACGAGGAGCACCCGCTCGTCCATCAGTCGAGCCGTGGCTGGACCCAGTGGATCGTTGCCCGGCGGAAGCCCCAGCGGAGGACGCCTTGGCGGCCGAGGCGGAGCCGGAGGATGCCGGTCGCCTCCGTGCGCGGCGAGTGGGCGGCGAAGACGAAGTTGCCGAGGCTCCAGGCCACGAAGCGCCCGCCCGTCCGGCGACCCCTGGGCTGGAGGACGTGCGGGTGGGCTCCGAGGATGACCTGCGCGCCGGCGTCGAAGGCCGTCTGCGCGAGCGAGCGCTGGCGGTCACTGGGCGTCCGTGCGAGCTCGATTCCCCAGTGGAAGTAGACGACCACGAGATCCGCACGGCGCCGTGCTGCCCGCACGTCCGCGCGGATGTACTCGGGAAAGGCGGGCGCGGTGCCCGAGACGCCGGACCCGGCGTCGAACCCCAGAGGCCGGACGTCCGAGTAGCCGAGCAGGGCAACCCGCAGGTTCCCCGCGGTCAGGATCGCCGGCCGGCGCGCCGCCGCGAGATCGCGTCCGCCCCCTGCCGTGGCGATCCGGAACTGCCGCGCGTTGGCGATCGTGTCCGCGAAGGCGGTGCGTCCGTAGTCGAGCGTGTGGTTGTTGGCGAGCGACATCGCGTCGATGCCGGCGTAGGAGCGGGCGACGCGTAGGGCGTACGGCGGGCCGCGGAACGTGTACTTCTTGCCGGGCCAGGGGGAGCCTCGCGTGGACACCGCGCCTTCCAGATTGGCCAGGGCGAGGTCGGCGGAGCGCAGGATGCCGGCGACGGAGCGCCAGGGCCAGCGCGCGCCGTGGAGCTCGATCGCGGAGAGGACTCCGTCTCCGAAGGTGACGTCGCCGGCGGCGGCCAGCACGAGCGGACGCACGCGCAGCGTGCCGGCCTCGACGCGCGCGCCGCCGGAGGTGACTGCGATCGCATACCTTCCGGGTGACCTCGGGGCGCGCACGCGGAAGCGGAAACCTCCCAGCGGGCCGCTGACGACCCTCGAGTGCGGGCTGGTCCCGACCCACAGCCTGACCGAGGTCGCGGGCGCGGCCCGGCCGCCCACCTCGTAGACGGCGCCCGGAGCGACCCAAGGGGGGAGGGTCGTCCGCACCTCGAGCGCCGCCTGGGCCTGGGCGACCCGCGCGGTGCCGGTCGCCCAGAGGAGGAGGCCGACGACGGCGGTTGCTGCGGGAGCGAGGAGGATGCGCGCGACGTACATGGGCCGACGCTGCTTCCCGTACGCCCGCGCGCCCCGAAATCCTCGTTCCACAAGCTGAATGTGACAGAAGGGGCCCTGCTAGCCTAGGTCCCGTGCCGACGCCCAGGGAGGAGATCTGGAAGGCGCTCGAGGGGGTCATCGACCCCGAGCTCAAGCGCTCCGTCGTGGAGTTGGACATGGTTCGCGAAGTGAGCGTCGAGGGTGGCCGCGTCGGCGTCACGATCGCGCTGACCGTCCCGGGCTGTCCGCTGCGGGCGAGCTTCGAGGAGCAGGTCGAGCGGGCTCTTCGGCCGCTCGGGGTGGAGGAAGTCGCCTTGTCCTTCGACGTCATGACGCCGGAGGAGCGAACAGCCCTCACGACCAAGCTGCGCGGCGGCGTCGCGCCCCGAACGCCCGGGATCTCGGTGGACTCCTCCACGCGCGTGCTCGCGGTGGCAAGCGGCAAGGGCGGGGTCGGCAAGTCGTCGCTCGCCGCGAACCTCGCCGCCGCCTTCTCCGGGCGCGGGCATCGGACCGGAGTGCTGGATGCCGACGTCTACGGGTTCTCGATCCCGCACATGCTCGGCATCAACCAGCGCCCGATCGCGGTCGGCGACGGCGAGGAGAAGATGATCGTGCCGCCCGTGCGCGGCGACCTGAAGGTCATGTCGATCGGCTTCTTCCTCGACGAGAACACGCCGGTCATGTGGCGCGGACCGATGCTCCACCGCGCGCTCGAGCAGTTCCTCTCGGACGTCCACTGGGGCGACCTGGACACCCTCGTCGTGGACATGCCTCCTGGAACCGGCGACGTGGCCATCTCGCTGGGGCAGCTGCTCCCGCGGGCGGAGGCCGTCGTGGTCACGACTCCGCAGGCCGCGGCGCAGCAGGTGGCGGTGCGGGCCGCGCAGATGGCGCGCAAGACGAACATGCGCCTCCTGGGCGTCGTCGAGAACATGGCCTACCTGACGCGGGAGGACGGGACGCGCGAGGAGCTCTTCGGCGCGGGCGGCGGCGAGACGCTCGCTCGCGAGGTGGACGCGCCCCTCCTCGGCACGATTCCCTTCGACCCGCGGCTGGGCGCGTACGCTGACCGGGGCGAGCCGATCGTGCTCGCGGAGCCAGAGGCGCCGGTCTCCCTGGCGATCGTGTCCCTCGCGGAGGCGATCGACGCCACGCGGCGCGAGCAGGGGGTCGGGATCGTCAAGCCGCTCCCCCTCCTCTCGGCCTGAGCGCGCGCGAGGAAGCAGTCGCCCGCCTGCGGGCGCTCGGCTTCGGGCGGGACGACGCGGGCGTCCTCGCAGACCACTTCCTCGACGCGGAGCGGCGCGGGAAGCGCGGGCACGGCCTCGCGCGGATCGAGTGGCTGGCGACGCTCGAGGGGCTTCGCCCGGGTGCGCGGCCCGAGCGAGTGGTCGCGGAGGAGGGCTTCGAGCGCTGGGAGGGGCGCGGGGCGCTCGGCTATCTCACGCTGGCGGCGATCGTGGACGCGCAGCTCGCGGCGCCCCCGGCGCACGCGCGGGTCGTCGTCGCGGCCGACTGCTTCCCCACGGGCGCGCTCGGCTACTGGG
>JBOHAJ010000014.1:0-5380 GCA_050697715.1 Gaiellaceae bacterium | reverse complement strand
AGACAAGCGCGAACAGCCGGCAGGCGACGACGTCGGCGCTCCCGTCCTCGGAGGCTGCCTGTGCTCGTGTCGTTCGTCGACGCTACCCGGCCTCCCAGCCAACCGACCTCCGGCACCGCACCGCGCCTCACGACCGAGTTTGTGCACCCCACGCGGTCGTGGACACAGTCACAGCGTGCCAAGAGAGGACCAACGACGCGGCTCGACCGGGCACGTGCGCTTCGCTGCCCCGCTTCTGGGAACTGCCCGCGGAGAAGACGAGTCACCTGTGGCCTGCGAAGTCACGGGGTCGGAAGGTGCCCTTCGGCCGTTGACATCACACGCACGCCTTGCCCTTGGAGCACCGACCACGGAGGCAGCGGGCGATCGCCGAGGCGGCGTTCGCCGCCTCGTCCGGTTCGAGCTCGACCGGCCGGTGCGGCTGCTTGGCGTGCGACTTGAGCTCACCGCCAGGGAGGGCTGGGCGCACCTGCGGCTTGGAGGGGTTGCCGACTAGACTGTTCCGAGGCGAGGAGGTCGCGTTGGAGCTTCTCTCGGTCAGGATCGACAAGCCCGAGGAGCTGAATTTCATCCTCGGGCAGTCCCACTTCATCAAGACCGTGGAGGACCTCTACGAGGCGCTCGTGGGAACCTCTCCGCACCTCCGATTCGGGATTGCCTTCTGCGAGTCCTCAGGGTCTCGGCTCGTCCGGCGGGCGGGCAACGACGATGGGCTCGTCGAGCTCGCCATCCGCAATGCCCTGGCGATCGGTGCCGGCCACTCCTTCCTCGTCTTCCTCCGCGAGGGCTTCCCGGTGAACGTCCTGAACCAGGTCAAGCTGGTGCCGGAGGTCTGCCGGGTCTACTGCGCCACTGCCAACCCGGTGGAGGTCATCCTCGCCGAGACCCAGCAGGGGCGCTCCATCCTCGGCGTAGTGGACGGCGGTTCGCCACTCGGGGTGGAGACCGACGAGGACGTAGAGGTCCGCAGGGAGCTCCTCCGAAAGATCGGCTACAAGCTCTAACGGGCGAGCCTTCTAACGACGGACCGCCGCAGCGGTGCGCGTCTAAAGAGTCACTCGGTCGGCGCGCGGTGCGGCCCGGGTTCGACGCCTGTTCAGGCCGGCGGCGCGGTCGCCTCAACCGCGGCTCGCAGGTTCGCGAGCGAGCGAGACCAACGCCGCTTGACGTCGAGGAGCGCGAGCGGCGCGGCCAGCCTGGCGAGGCCCTTGAACGCGATCTCGTCCTCGACGGTGAGGCGCGTGCCGCCGTCGGTGGGCGACAAGCGGTAGCTGAGGCGGCGCGAGAAGGTCTTTCCCTCGTGGCTTTCCTCGAGGTCGACGGGCTGCTCGGAGCGGACGACGCGGACGGACACGTGCTCCTTGATCCGCGTCCGGAAGACGTGGTCGTTCCGCGTGTGCGAGCCCGGGTACTCAGGTGAGCGAGAGCGAGTCTCCACATACCCCTCAACCCAGCGCTCAGGCTCTCCGAGAAGGCGCCAGACCTCCTCGGCGGGTCGCGCGATCTCGACGCTCTCGGAGAGCCGCGGCATCGCTCCTTTTCCTCTGTGGGCAAGCTTACTCCCGGCGCTCGTACAGCTGGGGCTGGCTCGCGTCGGTGGCTTGATCGGGCAGTTCGCCCCCCACGGGGCGCCAGCTCTCCAACTCTTGGTCCCGACGCCGGCCGGGACGGCCACGTTGCTGGTGCCGCGAGCACCCCGCCAGAGCGGCTCGCGCTGAGCTGACGTAGCGCAGCGGCTGCGAGCCAAGCTCTCCGCCTCGCATCCCGTTTCCGACGATCGGCCGGAGCTTCACCCCGCCCTCTCCGCGCCGTCCCCTCCGGTTCCCGCTACGACTGGTGCGCAGAAGGCCCATCATCAGGGCTGTCGAGAAGGAGACCGCCCCATGAGCTATTTGCCCGACATCTACCAGCGCTTCGAGCAAGCCTTCCCGGAGGTCCACGCGGCCCACCAGGAGCTGGCGAGGACCTGCTATCAGGCGGGCCCGCTCGACGCGCGGGGCGCCCGGCTTGTCAAGCTCGGGGTCGCAATCGCGCAGGCCGAGGGCGCGGTTCGCTCGCATGCGCGCCGGGCTCTGGCCGAGAATGTGCGGCCCGAGGAGCTTCGACACGTCGGCCTGCTCGCCTTGACGACGATCGGCTTCCCGCACACGGTGGCCGGGCTCGGCTGGATCGAGGAGGTGATTGCAGGCCAATCCTGACGTCGCACTGCTCGATGAGCGGGGCGGCCGAGCCACTTCGAGCTGGTCCGCTTGAAAGAGCGTCTATCAACGAGCCCCTGAAGCGCCCGGAAGCAGATCCGGCTGCAGGCGATGGAGACGAACGCCTCGTGGATCTCTGCGCTGCGCTTGTGGCGGTCGCCGAGAGCCTGCGGCGTCGGGGTAACGACAACGACGCTGATCCCGGCCGGGTGGAGAGCAAGGCCGTGGGGCCCGCCGCGTAGCAGGCCCTGGCGGGCTGGCGAGTGAGCCGAGCCAGGCGACGACCACGTCGAGGTCGGGCCCGAAGCGGGCGCGCCTGAGCTCACTGCTTGCGAGGTCGAGCGCGCCGGCGCGCGTCGAGCGGGCGCGGACGTCAAGCCCGACCCGTGTCGTCGCTTCGCCACAGTCGGACGCTCGCTCCGTTGTAGGGGGTCAGGCGGGGCTCATCTCCGACCAGGTAACCCCCCCGATCGGAGGAAACGCCTGCTCGCTGCCCGCTACTGGATGCGGAGGACGATGAACTCGGCGGGGCGAACCGGGGCGAAGCCGACGAGGATGACGAGGCGGCCGTTGTCGATGTCGTTCTGCGTCATCGTTGTCCGGTCGCAGCGAACGAAGTAGGCATCCTCGGGGCGCGTGCCCTCGAAGGCGCCCCGCTGGTAGAGGGTGAGCATGAACTCTTCGACGCGCCGCCGCACCTCGCTCCAGAGCGCCTCGCCGTTCGGCTCGAAGACGGCCCATTGCGTGCCCTCGTCGATGCTGCGCTCGAGGAAGAGCGCGAGGCGGCGCACGTTGACGTACTTCCATTCGGGCTCGTCGAGGGCGAGCGTGCGGGCGCCCCAGAGGACGAGCCCGGTCGCGAGGCGGCGGACGACGTTGACGCCGGCGGGGGTGAGGCGGTCGACGGCTTCCTCGGAGAGCGCCAGGGTCACGTCCGTGACGCCGCGCACGCTCGCGCCCGAGCCGGCCGGGGCCTTCCAGACGCCGCGCTCGTGGTCGGTGCGGGCGACGACGCCGGCCACGGCCCCGGAGGGGGCCGTCTCGCTCCCGTCCGCCAGCCGCAGCCGCGGCACGTAGACGGCCGCATTCCGAGCCGAGCCCAGCTCACGCGTCCACTCCTCGACCTCTGCGGGCGTCAGCGAGGCCGGCGGGTCGAGCAGGAGGAAGGCGCGTAGTCGCTCGCAGGCCTCCCCGGCGGCGACGGCGACCGTGGCCGCCTCGTCGGTGTCGAGCCCGCCGGCATCGGGAAGCGCCAGCAGGGCGAAGGGGACGTCCTCGAGGGCCCGGAGGCCATCCAGGAGCCCGCCTTGGGCGCGGACGGCGAACGCGCGCGTGCCCCCGTTCTCGAAGAAGAGCCGCACCGCCCGGCCGAGCTCGCCGTCAGTGCTCCCGAACGTGCGCTCATAGTCCCTGACGCTCGTGAGCTCGACGGGCCCGGTCGGCGCCCCATTTGAGGCCGCGCCGACAAAGGCCGCCGTCGAGGTGTCGACGCCCAGGATCGCTCCGCTTCCGAGCTCCGCCCCGGCCACCCGCTCCTCGGGGACGCGGCTCGAGCGGAGCCGTCCCACCGCGCGGCGCAGGCCGGGCCCGGCTCCCACACTGACGCGTCTCACGCGATCCGCCCTTGCCCGAACTGGTCGCTCACACCCCTCCTCGCTCGACCGCCGGGAACAGTGACCGCAGAGGCCAATGATCCCGGGCCCGACTCCTCGCTTCAACCCCCGCGCCCCCCGTGGGCGCGCGCGCTCCTCACGGGCGTGCGCGCGACGACTGCTCGTCGCCGCTCGGCGCAGTGCCTCACCAGGTTCCAGTCACGCTTTCGCCTCCTTCAGCGACCGCAGGCCGGGTGACCCTTGCTCTCGGCCGAACCGTAACCATTTCGGCCGCATGGGAGGTTGCGCTGCCCATCGCCGCGCCTCCCTTGGCAGCCGCCTCGGTCAAAACGGAGGCTCCTCGGAACCGGCCATCTTGCCCTCCCGACCCTCCCCGCTCTACCTACAGCTCGGCCGGTCCGGTGAAGCCGATGATGCGACAGGCGGAGGCCTGCACCGCGACCCGGGCCGGGAACTTCCGGATGGCCATCGCTAAACCAGGGATGCATTCCGGGCAGTGCCACGGCGCTTGGCGTGGCGAGGCCAGAACGCGAGCAGTTTCACATCAAGCCTTTAGGAGTACTCCGCAAGGAAGCCGAGCACGAGCCGGTTGAACTCCTCCGGCCGCTCGACCCCGGGAAGGTGCTTGGCGCCGGCGATGACCTTCTTGCGCGCGCCCGGGATCTCGCCGGCGAGATGGTCGGAGATCACATGCATGTCCGAGACGTCGTCAGAGCCGACGACGACCAGGGTCGGCGCTCGCACCTCCTCGAGGCGCCCGGCCGCCGGAGGGTCCTCGAGCCACTCGACCGGGCCGGGCGGCGGCTCCCGTTCCAAGGCCTCGAGCAGGAGCTCGAAGGCGCGGCGCTGCATCGCTCCAACGCGCTCGCGCGTGGCGGGGTCGACTGTGCCGAGCCACGTGCGCAGGTTCAGCTCGACGGCCTCGTCGATTCGCCCCGCCTCGAGCAGCGCGTCCTCTTCGTCGCCGAACGCCGCCAGGTCGGGCGACGGTTCCTGTCCGTCGAGAGCGCTGCCGACGAGCACGAGCGCCGAGACGCGCTCGGGGTGCCTCAGCGTGAGCTCGAGCGCGACCTTGCCGCCGAACGAGTTGCCGACGACCGCGGCGCCCTCGATCCCGCAATGGTCAAAAAGCGCGCACATGTCGTCCACGTAGGAGAAGGGTCCGGCCGGGAGGGGGGCCTCGCCATAGCCGCGCAGGTCGCAGCGGACGACGCGGTGGCGCTCGGCGAACGTCTCCATCTGCGCGTCCCAGAGGCGCCTGTCGCCGACCGCCGCGTGCACGAGGAGGACGGGTGGGCCACTCCCTCCCGCGTCGTGAGGAGGCGGGCTAGTGGGCGTGAGCCTGGGTCTCGCGGAAGCGACGAGCGAGCGTCTGCAGGAGCGACCAGGCCACCTGCGGGTGCTCCTCCACGAAGGGCCGGAACTCCCAGGGCGTCATCCCATAGCAGAGCAGGTCGGTGGCGGCGGTGATGGACGCCGAGCGGACGCCCTCGTCGATGAGCGCGATCTCGCCGAAGTAGTCGCCCGGGCCGAGAGTCGCGCGGGGCTCGCCTGCGACGGTCACCTCCG
>JBOHAJ010000013.1:0-5251 GCA_050697715.1 Gaiellaceae bacterium | reverse complement strand
GTCTATCACCTGGCCGCGGCGGTCGGCGTCCGCCTCATCGTCGAGCAACCCGTGCGCACGCTGCTCACCAACGTGCGCGGGACGGAGGTGGTCCTGGAGCACGCGCACCGCTTCGGGAAGCGCGTCCTCGTCGCCTCGACCTCCGAGGTGTACGGCGACCATAGGGCCGAGACTCCGCTTCCGGAGGACTCGCGCCGCGTCTATGGGCCCACGACCGTGCGTCGCTGGGCCTACGCCGACTCCAAGGCGATGGACGAGCTCCTCGCCCTCGCCTACCACCAGGAGCGCGGGCTCGACTGCGTCATCGCCCGCCTCTTCAACACCGTCGGCCCCCGCCAGACCGGCACGTACGGGATGGTCATCCCCCGCTTCGTCGAGCGCGCCCTGACGGGGGAGCCGCTCGAGATCTACGGCGACGGGACGCAGACGCGCTGCTTCTGCCACGTGGCGGATACGGTGCGGGCGCTCATGGCCGTCGTCGACGAGCCGGCGACGTCAGGGGAGATCTACAACATCGGCTCCCAGCAGCCGATCAGGATCCGCGACCTCGCCGGGCGTGTGCTGGAGATGACCCGCTCCGAGTCGGAGCTGGCCTTCATCCCCTACGGCGAGGTCTACGGGCAGGGGATCGAGGACATGCACCACCGGATCCCGGAGACCGCCAAGATCGCGGCGGCCGTCGGCTGGCAGGCGACGCTCGACCTCGACGTCATCCTCGCCGACGTGATCAAGCACATGCGGATGGCGGGCCTGCCCGCACCCGAGCCCGAGGCGGTAGAGCGCTAGCTCCCGGGCGTCTGCGCCGGCCTCACCGTCGCCCCGACGGCCCGCGTCGCCAGCGAGTAGACGACGACGGTGAGGACCACCGTCGCCACCCACTGGAGGCCGGGCCTGGAGGCAAGCGGCAGCGCCAACGCGAGGCTGACCGCGAAGGAGGGCACGACGAGGAGCGTGGTTGCGAGCGCCCCGAGGCGGCTCAGGCCGCAGCTGCGCCGGAAGTCCGCATACTCCCACGCGATCGGCACGAGGACGATCGCCCCCAGCGCCAGCAGCAGTCCCTCACTCATCCCCGCTCTCACCATCCCACAGCTGTGCCCGTCCGTCCAGGGTCCGAGTAGAGTGACGCCGATGGCGGTCGCGGAACGGACCTTCGAGGAGCTCCGCCAGGCGGCGCTCGCCGACATCGACCCGGACGTGGCCGAGCTGATCGCCCGGGAGCTCGAGCGCCAGCGCGGCCAGATCGAGCTCATCGCCTCCGAGAACTTCACGTGGCCGAGCATCCTCGAGGCTGTGGGAAGCGTCCCCACGAACAAGTACGCGGAGGGCTATCCGAAGCGCCGCTACTACGGCGGCTGCGAGGTCGTCGACGAGATCGAGGGCCTCGCGATCGAGCGCGCCAAGGCGCTCTTCGGCGCCGAGCACGCGAACGTGCAGCCGCACGCCGGCGCACAGATGAACATGGGCGTGTACTTCGCGGCCCTCCAGCCCGGCGACACGATGCTCGCCATGCGCCTCGACCACGGAGGCCACCTGACCCACGGGCACAAGGTCAACTTCTCGGGCCGGCTCTACAACGTCGTCTCCTACGGAGTGGAGCGGGAGACGGGCCTCGTCGACTTCGACGAGGTGCGCAGGGTCGCCGAGGAGCACCGCCCGAAGATGATCGTCTGCGGCGCCTCCGCCTATCCGCGGGTGATCGAGGCCGACCGCTTCCGGGAGATCGCGGACGAGGTCGGCGGGCTCCTCCTCTGCGACATGGCCCATTTTGCCGGGCTCGTGGCCGCCGGGATCCATCCCAACCCGACACCTCATTGCGACTTCGTCACGACGACCACGCACAAGACGCTGGCCGGCCCGCGCGGCGGGCTCATCCTCTGCAAGGAGGAGCACGCGCAGGCGGTGGACAAGGCGGTCTTCCCCGGGATGCAGGGCGGGCCGCTCGAGCACGCGATCGCCGCGAAGGCCGTCTGCTTCCGGATCGCCGCTTCGGAGCCCTTCCGCGGCTACCAGGAGCAGATCCGCGCGAATGCGGATGCCCTCGCGGAGACGCTCACGGCGCGCGGGCTCGACCTCCTCACGGGGGGTACCGACACGCACCTGATGCAGATCGACCTGCGGCGGAGTGAGTGGACCGGCCGCGCCGCCGAGGAGCGCCTGCACGAGGTCAAGATCACCGCCAACCGGAACACGGTGCCCTTCGACGAACGCCCGCCGATGGAAGCTTCGGGCCTCAGGCTCGGGACGCCCGCCGTCACGATGCGCGGCTTCGACGAGGAGGACATGCGCGAGGTGGGGGAGATCATCGCGGCCGCGCTCTCCGACGGCGACGTCGCCGCGCTGCGCGCCCGGAGCGAGGCGCTGTGCGCGAAGCGGCCCCTCTACCCGGGCTTCCGCGGCTACACGACCTACCAGACCTAGTGCCCGTCGCCACGCGCAACGTCACGGAGGTCACGCACCCGCTCGTCCAGCACAAGCTGGGACTCCTGCGCGACGTCTCGACGCCGACGCAGACCTTTCGCCAGCTCGTGGACGAGATCACGCTGCTCCTCACCTACGAAGCGACCAAGGACCTCGCCGTCGAGGAGACGGAGATCGAGACGCCGCTCGAGCACACGACGGTCCCGCGCATCTCGGGCAAGAAGGTGGCCGTCTGCCCCATCCTCCGCGCCGGCGTCGGCATGCTCGACGGGGTCCTGTCGCTCATCTCGGGCGCGCGGGTCGGCTTCATCGGCCTGTACCGCAACGAGGAGACGCTCCAGCCGGTCGAGTACTACGTCAAGCTGCCGCAGGACATCGCCGAGCGAGACGTCATCGTTCTCGACCCAATGCTCGCGACGGGCAACTCGACAGCCGCCGCAGTCGAGACGGTCAAGCGGGCCGGCGCGCAGTCCGTGCGCCTGATCGCCATCATCGCCGCGCCCGAGGGTATCGAGCGCCTCACGACCGCGCACCCGGACGTTGCCATCGTGGTCGCCGCCGTCGATCGCGGGCTGAACGAGAAGGGCTACATCGTCCCCGGTCTCGGCGACGCAGGCGACCGCCTCTACGGCACGAAGTAGGCGAGCGTGGACGAGACGTTCCGCGCCAACCTGGACGTCCTCTGGGGGTTCCTCGTCGCGCTCGGGGTCGTGCTCGTCCTCACCCCGGCCGTCGGGCGGGTCGCGCGAGTCCTGGGCGTCGTGGACGAGCCCGGCGAGGGGCGCCGCATGCACCTGCGCGCCGTCCCTCGGCTCGGGGGCCTCGGGATGTTCCTGGGGATGTTCATCCCCGCCCTCGCCTTCCTCGAGCTCGACGGCCCCTACCGGGGCATCCTCCTCGGGGCCGCGCTCGCCACCGCCGTCGGCATGGCGGACGACTTCCGCGGCCTCCCCTGGTGGGCGAAGCTAGGCGGCCAAGGGGCGGCGGCCGGCCTCGCCGTCCACTTCGGCGTCTACATCGACCGGTTCAACTTCCCGTTCCTCGGCACCCACGACCTCCCCTTCTGGTTCTCGGCCGCGACGACGGTCGTCTGGATCGTGGCGATGATGAACATCATCAACCTCCTGGACGGCATGGACGGCCTCGCCGCGGGGATCTGCGCCATCGCCGGGACGACGTTCGCCCTCCTCGCGCTCTCCTTGAACCGGCCCGGGGCTGCCGTCCTCTCTGCGATCGTGGCCGGGGCCTGCCTCGGCTTCCTGCGGCACAACTTCTACCCGGCCCGCATCTTCATGGGCGACTCGGGCTCGCATCTGCTCGGCTTCGTCCTCGCGGCCGTCGCCATCCAGGGCGCGCTCAAGACCGCGGCCACGGTCGCCCTCTTCTTCCCCCTGCTCGTGCTGGCCGTGCCGATCCTCGACACCTCCTTCGTCATCGCCAAGCGCCTCAAGTACGGGCGACCCCTCACCGAGCCGACACCCTGGCATCTGTACCACCGCTTCCGAAACATCGGGTTCTCCCAGGCCCGGGCGGCCCTGTACTTCTACGCCTGGGGCCTCGTCCTCGCGGGAGCCGCGCTCGCCACCCGCTTCGTGCCCTTCCGCGAGGGCGGCGAGTGGCACCTGTGGCCGACGGTGCTCGTCTCCCTGATCGCCGTCGTCGCGCTCGCGACTTCCCTCTACATGGTGATCCTGCTCGAGATTCTCAAGCTGCGGCGGGTGCGCGCCTGGGCCGAGCGGCGGCGCGCGGTGGCCGACGAGCGCGAGCTCAAGAGTGCGTGACCGCTCGCCGAGTTGCCGGCGGGCGAGAGTTGGGAACTGCCCTCTCGCGTGTCACAAAGTCGAGGTTTGAGGACAACTTTACCCAGTAAATCTGCCGTTTTTTGGTTGTTACGAAGTCGAGCGTCCAGCTGGTAGTCTTGAGGCCGTAAGATGCAATCCGTCGTGGCCGCTGAACGCAGCTCGCTCGACCCCCTCGGGGCCGGAGCGCTCCTCGCCGGGGTGCTCTTTGCGTGCGTAGGCCTCGGCGCTCTCGTCGGCCTGGCTGCAGGCTCCGTCGGGGCCGGGATCGCCGTGGGCTCCGTGATCGGGATCCCGGCGGCCATCCTCTCCGTCTACTTCCGGTACAGAGGGGCGCTCTAGTGCCCCTTCCGGTAATGCTGCCCCGCGTGTATTGCTGGGAAGGGCACTAGGTGGCGGGAGCCCTGCTCACGCCGCGGCCGATGCCCGACCGCCGGGCGGCCGTGGCGCTTGGCGGAGCCCTCGTCGGGCTCGCCCTTCCCCTCTTTCTCGTCGCCGGTTGGCGCGTCCAGGGCTGGGCGCTCGGCGCCGTCCTCTGGGCTGCGAGCCAGGCGCTCGGGCTCGTGCTCGCGCGGGTCGGCATCCACGAGCCCACGCTGCGCGGCTCCGGCATCGTCGCCTTCGGCATGATGAGCCGCGGGATCCTGCTCGCGGTCGTGCTGCTCGCCCTGGCTGCCGCCGACCCGTATCTCGCGCTCGCAGGAGCGCTCGTCTACGCGGCCGCCTACAGCATCGAGCTGGGGCTCAGCCTCGTCCTCTACTTCTCCGGGAATCCGCGGCAGTGAGCATCATGCTCGCCTCGACAGATGACTTCAAGCCGCAGGAGGAGTTCGTCCTCGAGGACTGGATCCCGCTCGAGCTCGGGCCGATCGACCTCTCGGTCAACAAGGCGGTCGTCTATCTCTGGGTCGGCAGCCCCCTGACGATGGTGATCGGGATCCTGTTCATGCGCGTCCGCCTCCGTCTGACGCCGGATCGTCGTCAGACGGTCGGCGAGCAGATCTACGACATCGCCCAGACGCAGATCGCCGAGC
>JBOHAJ010000012.1:0-4365 GCA_050697715.1 Gaiellaceae bacterium | reverse complement strand
GTCGTCGGCTACCTGGGGTACGACCACGTCGCCTTGCTCGAGCCGAAGGTGCCGCTCCCGGAGGCCGGAGCCGGCCTGCCGGAGAGCCGCTTCGTCGTCGCCGCGACGCTCGTCCGCTTCGATCACGTCCGCAGCGTGGCCGAGGTGCTTGCCGGCGATCCGGGCGAGGTGGCGGAACGCCTGGCCCGCAACGTCCACGAGCCTCCTCGCCGGACGATGGAGCGCGCCCGAACGCGGCGCTTTCCCTCTCGCGAGACGTACGAGAAGGGGGTGCGCGCCGCGAAGGAGTTCATCCGCGCCGGCGACGCGTACCAGATCGTGCTTTCGCAGCGGGCCGAGCGGCGCACCCAGGCCTCGGCGCTCGACCTCTACCGGGCCCTCCGGCGGGTGAATCCCTCTCCCTACCACTTCCTCCTCGAGCTGGGCGGGCTCGCGCTCGTCGGCTCCTCCCCGGAGACGCTCGTAAAGCTGGAGGGGAGCCGCGCCAGCCTGAACCCGATCGCGGGCACGACGGTGCCGGGGGAGGGCGACGCCGAGCACCTGCTCGCCTCGGAGAAGGACCGGGCCGAGCACGTCATGCTCGTCGATCTCGGCCGCAACGACCTCTCGCGCGTGTGCTGCCCGGGCACGGTCCGGGTCGGACGCTTCCTCGAGCCGGAGCGCTACTCGCACGTCACGCACCTCGTCTCCGAGGTGGGCGGCGAGCTCCTGCCCGGGAGGACGGCGTTCGACCTCCTGCGCGCCTGCTTCCCGGCGGGGACGGTCTCGGGCGCGCCGAAGGTGCGCGCCATGCAGATCGTCTCCGAGCTGGAGGGCTACCGCCGCGGGCCGTACGCGGGCGCCGTGGGGTACGCGCTGCCGGACGGGTCGTTCGACACCTGCATCACCATCCGCACAGTCGTGCTCGCGGACGGGGTCGCGCGCCTCCAGGCGGGGGCCGGGATCGTCGCCGATTCCGACCCGGCCGCCGAGCACCGGGAGTGCCTGGACAAGCTCGCCGCCCTGGAAGCGGCGATCGATCTGGCCGAGCACAATGGGAGCGGAGGCGTTCCGTGATTCTGCTCGTCGACAACTACGATTCCTTCACGTACAACCTCGCGCACCTCCTCCAGGAGCTCGGCGCTGAGGTGACGGTGCTCCGGAACGACGAGATCGACGCGGACGGTGCCGAGCGGCTCGCCCCGAGCCACCTCGTCGTCTCCCCCGGGCCGGGCCGCCCGGCGGACGCGGGCACCTCCATCGAGATCGTCGAGCGGCTGGGGCCGCGCGTGCCGACGCTCGGCGTCTGCCTCGGCCACCAGGCCATCGTGGAGGCCTTCGGCGGCGAGATCGGGCAGGCGAAGCGTCTCTTGCACGGCAAGACGAGCGCGATCGCGCACGACGGGCGCGGGCTCTTCGCAGGGCTGCCTGATCCCCTCGACGGCGGGCGCTACCACTCGCTGGCGGCGACGCGCGTCCCGGATTGCCTCGACGTGTGCGCGACGACGGAGGACGGCGAGGTGATGGCCGTGCGTCACCGCGACCACCCCATCGTGGGCATTCAGTTTCATCCCGAGTCCGTGCTGACGCCCGACGGGCCGGCGCTCGCCCGGAATTTCCTGGAGGGAAGGCGTTGATGATCCAGCGTGCGCTCCAGCGGCTCCTCGACGGGAGCGACCTCTCGCGGGAGGAGGCACGCGGCGTGATGGAGCAGGTGATGCGCGGGGACGCGACACCCGCTCAGATCGGCGGCTTCCTGGTCGCCCTGCGGCTGAAGGGCGAGACCGCCGACGAGATCGCCGGCTGTGCCGAGGCCATGCGCGCGCATGTGCTCGCCGTCCGCCCGCAGCGCGAGGACCTGGTGGACACGGCGGGAACGGGCGGGGACGGCGCGCGCACATTCAACATCTCGACCGCGGCCGCGCTGGTCGCCGCCGCCGCCGGGGCAGGCGTGGCCAAACACGGCAACAGAGCGGTCTCGTCCGCGTCGGGGTCGGCCGACGTCCTGGAGGCGCTCGGATTCGACCTCGAGCAACCGCCCGAGCGGATCGAGCGCTCCATCGACGAGCTCGGCTTCGGCTTCCTCTTCGCGCCCTCACACCATCCGGCGATGCGGCATGCGGCGCCGGTGCGGCGGGAGCTGGCGGCACGGACGGTCTTCAATGTCCTCGGTCCCCTGACGAACCCGGCGGGCGCGCGGGCGCAGGTCGTCGGCGTCTACGCGCCCGAGCTCGTGCCCACGATCGCGGCAGTGCTGGCGCGGCTCGGCGCGCGGCGAGCCTTCGTCGTCCACGGCGCAGGCGGGGTAGACGAGCTCTCCCCCGCGGGCCCGAACCTCGTCTGCGAGGTGAAGGGCGGTCGCGTCCAGCGGCGGGAGATCGACCCCAAGGACTTCGGCGTGCCGCGCTGCAAGCCGGCGGACCTCGCCGGCGGGACGCCGGCAGAGAACGCGGGGACCGTGCGTGAGATCTTCGGCGGCGCGGCGGGCCCGAAGCGCGAGGCCGTTCTCCTGAACGCGGCCGGCGCGATCGCCGCCGGTGGCCACGCGCGCGACCTCCACGACGGGTATCGCCTCGCCGCCGAGACGGTCGACTCCGGCGCAGCCGCCGAGCGCCTCGAGGCGCTAATCGCCTTCTCGCACGCGAAGGTGGTGGCCTAATGCGTCATGTCCAGGGGTCTGACCCCAGGGCACGCCTTTCGAGGCCATGTCCATCTGTGGAAAACGGTGCGATTTCGGCTTGGAAGCGTCGCCTGGACATGTCCAGGGGTCTGACCCCGGGACTTGGCCTGGAGGGGCAGTAGTGGGGCGGTTTCGGGACGCGCTCGCGGGGTCGGGGCTGGCGGCGATCGCCGAGGTGAAGCGGCGCTCGCCCTCGGCGGGCGACCTGCGGCCCGATGCCGACCCCGCCGAGCTGGCGCAGACCTTCGAGGCAAGCGGCGCGGCGGCGGTTTCCATCCTGGTGGACGAGCGCTTCGCGGGCTCCTTCGCCGACCTCGCAGCCGCTCGGACAGCCACCTCCCTCCCGATCCTCGCCAAGGGCTTCTTCCGCGACCAGGGAGACCTTCTCCAGGCGCGCATCGCCGGCGCCGACGCGGTCCTCCTCCTCCTCCGCGACCTGGACGACGAGCGGGCCCGGCTGATGCTCGAGGGCGGACGCGCACTCGGTCTCGACCTGCT
This sequence comes from Gaiellaceae bacterium, assembly GCA_050697715.1. Lineage (GTDB taxonomy): Bacteria > Actinomycetota > Thermoleophilia > Gaiellales > Gaiellaceae > DASQWP01. The sequence goes on along the minus strand of JBOHAJ010000012.1, from coordinate 1,208 downwards.
CGTCGAGGCGCACGACGCACGCGAGCTCGAGCGCGCCGTGGGGCTGGGGGCGAGGATCGTCGGGATCAACGCGCGCGACCTCGGCACGTTCGCCGTCGACCGCAAGGCGCAGCTCGAGCTGGTCGCGCAGGCTCCAAAGGACCGGGTGATCGTCGCCGAGAGCGGCATCGCAAGCCGCGCCCAGGGGGCCGAGGCCGAGCTGGCCGGAGCGGACGCCGTTCTCGTCGGCTCCGCGCTCATGCGGGCCGCCGACCCGGGGGCGAAGCTGACCGAGATCCTCTCACGGCCCCTGGCCAAGGTCTGCGGTCTCACCCGCGAGGAAGACGTCGCCGCGGCGGCCGAGGCCGGAGCGGATCTGGCGGGCTTCATCCTCGCCGAGAGCCCGCGTCGCGCGGAGGCGCCGCTGCCCGTTCCCGAGACGATGCTGTCCGTCGCCGTGTTCGTCGGCGACGCGGAGGACGCAGACACCGACCTCGTCCAGCTCTATGCGCAGGAGAACGGTCACCGCGCGCGCGACGGCGTTCTCCTGCGCGGAGGAGTCGAGGTCGCGGAGGTCGTCGATCTCCCGTGGCTCGAGGACGATCCGCTCCACTGGGAGCGCGCCTCGAGTGTCGGCGGCCGCGTCGTCCTCGCCGGCGGCTTGGGGCCCGAGAACGTCAAGGCCGCGATCGAGGCAGTCGGGCCCTGGGCCGTGGACGCGAGCCGGAGCCTCGAGCGCTCGCCGGGGATCAAGGATCACGCGCGTGTGCGCGCCTTCGTGGAGGCGGTGCGAGGATGAGCGTGGCGCAAAGCGTCGGGTACTTCGGCCCCTACGGGGGCCAGTACGTGCCCGAGACGCTCATGCCCGCCCTGGACGAGCTGGAACGGGGCTGGGCGGAGATCAGGGACGATCCGGGCTTCCTCGCGGAGCTCGAACACCTCCAGCGCACGTACGTCGGCCGCCCCACGCCGCTCTACCGTACGGAGCGGCTCGTGGAGGGAAAGGCGGTCCACCTCAAGCGCGAGGACCTCTGCCACACGGGGGCGCACAAGGTGAACAACGCCGTCGGGCAGGCCCTCGTCGCCCGCCGCCTGGACAAGCGCAGGATCGTGGCGGAGACGGGCGCGGGACAGCACGGCGTCGCCGCGGCGACGGTCTGCGCCCGCTTCGGCCTCGAGTGCGTCGTCTACATGGGCGCCGAGGACATGGAGCGCCAGAAGCCGAACGT
>JBOHAJ010000011.1:0-6382 GCA_050697715.1 Gaiellaceae bacterium | reverse complement strand
CTTCCGGGGGTCGACGCTGTTTCGGGCTTACTGGGCTGCCCAGGCTCCCCCTCACCTTCGCTGGCGCGCGCGTTCTAAGCTGGGCGCCTAACCCGTAGCCGACCGCAGGTACCCTGAGAGACAGGGGAAATCCGGGAGATCTTGGGGGCCGTCTGTGCCGCAGCGGGCGGCCCCCACCCTCTGCACGACCAACTCACCCCGTCATGCCGGATCGGTTAGGGTCGGGAGCCGTGCTCATGTACACGGTGGTCAGTCTCGACACCGGGAGCACGGTCGAGACGTTCCGGACTGTTGAGCAGGCGGAGGCGATGGTCGCCGACGTGTTCGCTGACGAGCCGGCGCTCGCGGACCTGCTGGTGGTCGCTGAGTTCGAGTTCGAGCTCTGCCAGAGCTGAACCCCCGGCACGCGACCAGCGAACCTCGACTAGCCACGTCCGCTCGTCGAGTCGGCTTGGCGAGCGGGCGCGCCGGGTCGTCGCAATTCAGAGGGAGGCAGACGCTCGTCCGGAGATCCTGTTACGGTGCGAACGCACCAGCATCCCCGTGAGTCTGAGGGTCGCCCTGCCAGGCGGCCCTCCTTTCTCTCTCAGATTCGACGGGTTAGGCTCCCCAGGGGGAAAGGCACGCCGCCCGCCGAAAGAACACGGGAACCGCCAATGAACGCGTTCATCACCAGAGTCACCGGGGTTCCTTACGCCACGGTCACGTACAGCAGAGAGCCCGCCGTGGTGTCCACGGCGAGCTCCCCGGTGAAGCAGTCTGATCCGCCGCGGAAACAGCGGCGGCGTCATCTTCGCCTCGTCCGCTAGGCCGCCTCCGAAGCCGCAGCCGGGCGAGTGGTGAAGCCGAGGTGCCAGTCCTCGTCCGTGCGCCCGTTGATCCAGAGCCTCCACTCGAGGCGACTTCCTGGGGGAAGAGGCACCGGGCCGACGTTCACGGCGAGGCTGGCATCGGCCGGGGTTCCGGCCTTCATGTGCTCGTCAGCCTCACCGCACTGGAAACCGCCGTCGACGGCGACCTGCTGCTCGCCCTCGGCAGACTGAACCGTGACAGGAACGCCGTCCGCGTCCATGAGCGCGAGCCTGAACGTGTGCTCGTCTCGTGAGACGTGGAACGGCACCTTGATGTCGATGACCACGGCCATCGGAGTCGGGCCGGGGCCGCAGATCGACCAGCCTCCACCCAGGATGTAGAGCTTGCCCGCGACCGCCTGAGCCGCGTCCGCGAGCATCATGGTGACTTTCCAGTCGTGCAACTTCGCACCAGCCTACCCGCCCTCCGGCCTGCCAGCCGAAGAAGCAGACGCGCCGTCTCCCCGTGAGACGACTTTCGCCACGGAGAGTAGAACGGGGGTCGGACGGCGCCGACCAGCGAAGCTCTGGTTAGTCGGGCTCCTGGGGAAGTCGCATAGCGAGCGGGATCGCGGGGCAGGGGCAACGCCGGGGAAGCAGGCTGAGCGCCCGAGCGTGAACGTCGGATCGGGTCGTTAGACTCGGCCGACGATGAAGAACCCGGCGGTCATCGCGCCGGGCTCCGGCCCGACAATAGCAGCGCGACGCGACGCGGTCGCGGGGCTCTATCCCGATCACACGATGGCCGAGATTGCGGCCGAGCTCGTGTGCAACCCGACGACGATTTGGAAGGACGTCAAGGCGCTCGGGCTCGCGGCACGGCAACCGGGAGCGGGCCCGAAGTACCCGCCACCGCCCACCGATCGGAAGTGCGCCCATTGCGGGAAGGCGCTCGTCTTTCGCCACCCATCGGACGCGGTCGGCCGCGACTACTGCTCCCGCGAGTGCGCCGATGTCGCTCTTGCTGTCGACCGTAGGATGCGGCTCGCGGCTATCCGGTACAGGCAGCCGAAGGACGAACTCGAGGCGTACAAGCGGCAGCACGGTCTGCGCGACTTCCGGGAGACAGCTGCGGAGATCGGCTGCGCGCGCTCGACTCTGCGGCGATGGCTCCGCGACGGGCAGCTCGTCCTCGACCGGCGCCAGGTCCCCACCCAGCGATACCCCGGGCCCTGGTCGGGCAACCCGCCCGTGCTCTTCCCGGAGGAGGCGATCGAGGCTGGCCGGCGGCTTCTCGCAGAGGCATACCGGGGACGCGGGGTGCGCATGGAAGCGAAGTGGGCTGACGGTCGGATCACGGGGCCGCCGCGAACGGGCGAGGAGCGCCTATGCGCCTGCGGCTGCGGACGCATCGCCTACCGAACACCGGCGCAGCTGGCCGACGGCCGCGAGCGGGTCTTCTACTCGGCGAGCTGTCGGAGTCGCTATCGCTGGAAGAAGGGCATCGGGGTCCGACACCTAGTCGAGAGCTGGTGGGGGAAGTCGGGTAGGGCCCGCCAGACTTGGCTCGGACGTTGGAGCGGAGGCAAGGAGCCTGGCCTCGGAGCTCGACCTCGAGGGCGCCCACCCGTGACGCTCACTGGTAAGCAGAGAGCCGAGATCACGAGACTCGCTGCTCAGGGCTGGGGCCGGCGGGCGATCGCGAGCCGCGTCGGTGTGAGCCCGCACGCTGTCCGCCAGGCGATCGCTGAGCTCAGCGAGCTCGCCGACCACCCGTAGAAGGGTTTTTCGCCCGCTTGTGAGCGCCTGAGGCGGGCGAAAAACCGTCCGCTCGACGTCCGGACGCCGCACCATCTACGGCGTGTCCCCGACAGCGCGAGCTGATTCCCGGACCTCGAAGCAAGCTAGCAAGCTAGCTGCTCGCTTCTCTCTCGAAAGCAAGCAGCTAGCTAGCTTGGCCCTGAGGAGCTGGCGAGGGTGACCGTGAGCACCAACGGCCACCGCGTTGTCGCCGACGAGCACTACTTCGCCGAGCACTACGGCATCGTCACGGCGGGAGACTCGGACGAGCGCCAGTTCGCGGCGGCCGTCAAGCCGCTCGAGAGGAGGATGCGCCGACGGCTGAACGGACCCGGACGGGCGGCGTGCGTCCAGGCGTTCGTGCAGGAGCCGGACCGCGTGAAGCTGCATCGCCGAGGTCCTGCGGCGGCTCGACTCGCCCGGCTTCTCTGACATTCGGAGCCCGCGGGGGCTTCTCGCCAAGCTCGTCAAGGACGGTGACGACTATCGCAAGCCTGAGGCGTGCCCTCAGTGTGAAGTCGGCGGTGGCCAGCACGCGGACGATTGCCCGACCGCGAGCGAGCCAGCGTGAGCGACCACGTCGTCTACACCTTTCGGAAGAACAGCCGCGAGGCGGTCCGGGCGACGCTGAGCGAGTTCCGAGGCCGCCAGCTCGCCGATCTGCGCGTGTGGGCGGCCACCGATGAAGGCGACGTCGCCACCCGGAAGGGGATCTCTGTCCGGGTCGAGGATGTCTCGAAGCTGCTCGAGGCCGTCCAGGCGCTTGTCGCCGCGCACGAGCGAGAGTCACGGCGGGAGGCAGCCTGACCGAGCGCGTCATCGAGCGGATTCCGCGTCTCGCGCTCGGCGCCGAGGAGGCGGCGAAGGCGCTGGGCGTCTCCCGCGCCTTCTTCCTGGAGCAGATCGCGGGGGAGCTGCGCTGGGTCCGCCGTGGCCGGCGGAAGCTCGTCGCCGTCTCCGAGCTCGAGCAGTGGCTGAAGGAGAACGCCTCTCGGGTGGCGGACGACCTGTGACGCGGGTCTACAGAACCGAGGCAGGCGTCGATTTGCAGGGACGCGCGCCCGCGGAGCGCCAGCCTCGAGGATGGTGGGTCGGGCTCCGCTGCCACTGGTGCGGCAAGCCGGTGAAGGTCACGGTCGGCGATGCGACGTTTCACCGGGGCCTCCAGGACGGCGGCCCGTGGGCTGAGCACCACGGCTGCCGGACTACTGCCGGAGAAGCCGGTGGGCGGTGTCGCGACTGATTCCCGCGGCGCGCGCCATCCCGGCGACCTCGGCGCCGCGCTTGCGCCCCTGGGCGAGGAGCTTCTGGAGTTCGCGGCGACCGGCCGTGAGTTCGGCGTGCGCCTTCTCCCGGCGCTTCCTGTTCGCTCGCAGCTTTGCCTCGAGTTCAGCGGGGACCATGTCGGTCAGTCTGACACGGCGTCCGGAAGGTGTCAGATGCTCTTGCACTTCATCCTTGGGTCGTTGTAGAGTGTCAGAGTACCTTACACCTACCGGAAGGGGTCAGTCATGCCGTCCACCATCGAGGTCGAGGAGAAGTGGCTCGACGAGATCGAAGGGAGACTCGATGCGCTCGTGATGAGTCCTGAGCGGATCGGCGAGGCGATCGAGCGGCTGATGGAGCGCGCCGGACCGCAGAAGGGAGGAGGAACCCATGCCGTCTGAGTCCCTCGCCGGTAGCCCTCTCGCCCCCCGAACTGACGACTACGAGGGGCCGACGAATCGGGTCGAGCAGCTCGAGGACGTGCAGCGCGATCTCGCCCACGCCTGCTGGCTCCTGAGAATCGTCGCCGGTCAGGTCGAAGCCTGCCTCGACGCTCATCACACCGGCGACGATCCCGAGAGAGCCGAGCTCGTCCGGCTCTTCATGGAGGTCGGGCGGCTCGAGATCATCGAGAGGATCGTCCGAAACGCGCGGGAGGACGTGCGCAGCAAGCAGTTCACCGGAGGCGAGGAGTCGTGAGCGCCAAGCTGACGGGCATCCGCCGACGCCACGGCCGAGGCTGCGACGGCGCCGGTAGATGCGAGTGCTCCTGGGAGGCATCCGTCTATAGCCGAATAGACGGTCGGAAGATCCGCCGCACCTTCGCGACCCGAGACGAGGCGAAGGCGTGGCGGTCGGAGGCGGAGACCGCGGTACGGAAGGGGAAGCTGCGGCCGGCGAGCCGCGTCACGCTCCGCGAGGCCGCCGCGGCGTGGCTTGAGGGGGCGAAGAGCGGGGCGATCCGCACCCGGGCGGGGGGCGCCTACAAGCCGTCCGCGATCCGCGGCTACACGACCGCGCTCTACGCCGAGCACGAGCTCCCGGGCGGCCGGCGGTTCGGCCTGCTCTACGACTTCGGCGGCTCCCGGCTCGCCGACATCCGCCGCGGCGACCTCCAAGGGCTCGTCGAGACGATGCAGGCGGCGGGGTTCGACGCGTCGACGATCCGCAACTACCTCATGCCCGTCCGGGCGATCTTCCGGCGGGCGATCAGGGCCGGCGACATCTCCGTCAACCCGACCGCCGACCTCGACCTACCGGCGGTGCGGGGCAGACGCGATCGGATCGCCCCCCCCGAGGAGGCGGCCAAGCTCCTCGCCGCCCTGCGAGCCGACGACCGGGTCGTGTGGGCGACCGCGCTGTACGCGGGCCTCCGCCGCGGCGAGCTTCTCGCGCTCACCTGGGACGACGTCGACCTCGCCGCCGGCCGCGTCCGAGTGGAGCGCTCCTGGGACCCGGGAGGCAAGGACCAGGAGGCCGGGGTGATCGAGCCGAAGAGCAGGGCGGGCAATCGCACCGTCCCGATCCCCGCCGTCCTGCGGGATTACCTCCTCGAGTGGAAGCACCGCTCGGGTCGCAGCGAGGGCCTCGTGTTCGGCCGCACGGGCGACGTACCGTTCGAGGCGCGCACGTTCGCCCGCCGGGCGGAGAGCGCCTGGAAGAAGGCGGAGCTCGAGCCGATCTCGCTCCACGAGTGCAGGCACACCTTCGCCTCGATCCTGATCGCCGCCGGTGTGAACGCGAAGGCGCTCTCGACGTACGTGGGTCACTCCTCGATCCAGATCACCTACGACCGCTACGGCCACCTGATGCCGGGCAGCGAGGACGAGGCGGCCGAGCTCGCTGACGCCTACCTCGCCCGGGCCGACACGGCCGCGCGGCTCGCGCAGGTGGCGCCCGACCGGCGCGAGCCCCTGCAAATCGAGGGTCTCCCCGGTGTCCTAGACTCAGGCGAGCGGTCATGAGCACGGTGCGTGAACGGTTTGCCGCGCAGCTCGAGCTGGACGAGCGCGGCTGTCTCGTCTGGACGGGCGCCCGGGGTAGCGCCCGCGACCGCTACGCAGCTTCCACGTCAACGCCGGGCAAGTCGCAGCGCACCGCTGGGCGTGGAGGCAGGAGCGGGAGCGCATCACGCAACCCACGCGGGTTCTCTAGCCTGAACATGACCCGCTCTTCCCTCGTGAGTGGGGTGATCGGCTCGACGCGTACTTCTACCGCGTCCGCTGGAGCCCCCGCAGGCGTTTACCACCGCAATCGGGAGACGCTCTCCGGCGCTTGAGCGGCGCACCGCGGCGTACTAACGCTTGTCGCGCGAGCAGCGACCTCGACGCAGACGACGGGCGCTGCCGCAATTCGCGCGAAGGAGCAGCGGCTCCGTGGGGTTACCTGGCTACTGCCGGTCGTCCGGAGCGGAAGCCAGCTCTACCTGACGCGTCGCTTCCGCTTCTGCCTCCGAGCGACAGCCGACCCATCCGGCTGGCAAAGGATGTCGCTCGTCGTCCACAGCAGCCGTCGGCCGATAAACG
>JBOHAJ010000010.1:0-3939 GCA_050697715.1 Gaiellaceae bacterium | reverse complement strand
CGTGCGGGCTGCGCAGGACGGCCGCGTGCAGCATCCCGGGGAGCTGGACGTCCGCCGTGAACGTGGCCTCCCCGCGCGCGCGGGCCGCTCCGTCCACCCGTTCGGCCGGCTGCCCCACCACTGCCAGAGGCCCAGCGGGCCAGCGGTCGAGCGCGTCCTCCTCCACGACGATCCACTGCTCGGTGAAGACGCCCTCGACCTCTTTCTCGGTCCGGATCAGACGTGCCATCTACGTACTGCCCTCCAGCGGGGGGGAGCCCGCGAGGGGGGCTTGCCGCCCTCGCGTTGAGCCGCGCCACGAGGCGATCGCCTCCTCGATCCTGGGATAGGCGCCGCAGCGGCACAGGTTTCCGGCCATGCGATGGCGGATCTCCTCGCGGCTCGGCTCCGGGTTCTCGGCCACCAGGGCTGCCGCGGTCACGATCTGGCCCGGCGTGCAAAAACCGCACTGGAGCGCGTCGGCGCGGACGAAGGCAGCCACGAGCGGGTGGTCGCGCAGGCCCTCGATCGTCGTCACGCCACGTCCGCCGACGGCGTGGACGAGCGTGATGCAGGAGAGCGCCGGCGTGTCGTCGAGCATGACGGTGCAGGCGCCGCAGTGCCCCTCGCCGCAGGCGATCTTCGTACCCGTGAGCCCGAGATCCTCCCGCAGCGCTTCGGCCAGCGTGCGCCCGACCGGCACGTCGAGGCGGTGGCGGCCGCCGTTGATCGTCAGCTCAACCATGTGCGGTCATCGTGAGGATGTCCGCCAGGTGGATGAGCCGGAACGTGAAGCGGGACAGCTCGACCCGCTCGCCGTCGTCGTCCGCCTCGGGGAGCATGCGCCAGAGGTCGCGCGCGCAGGAGAGGAGCTCGGCGATCCGCTCTCGCTCCTCGACGAAGCCGTCGCGCTCGCCGCAGGCGTTGAGCGCCAGCCCGATGACGCCGATGGTGTCGGCCTGGCGCGTCCAGAGCAGCGGCGCCGCCATCGCCAGGTAGTGGTGGATGCGGGCGAAGGTGAGCGGTTGCTCGAGCATCGAGATGCCCTTGGGCGACGAGAGCCGAGGTTGCGGCCGGCCGTCCGCGACCCCCGCTGCCGAGCCGCCGAGCATGTTGCGGAGCTCTTCGTCGTCGAGGCCGGCCAGCCGCGCCGTCGTCAGCGCGAGCAGGAGCGAGCCGGGCTGCTGGCCGTACGGGAAGTCGGACGCATAGAGCACCTGCTCGGGCGAGACGCGTCCGAAGAAGTCCAGGAGGTCGATCGGGCTCCAGACGGAGGTGTCGAAGAAGACGCCTGGGTGCCCGGAGAAGGCCTCGGAGAGGCCGGCGAGGTCGGCGATCCCGGCGTGGGCGATGATGAGCTGCGCCTCCGGATAGGAGTCCACGAGCCCGTGCAGGTGGCCGGCGATGGGCGGCAGCCCTCGTCCCCCGTGGATGAGGACGGGCACGCGCCGCTCGGCGGCGAGCGCGAAGATCGGCTCCAGGCGCCGGTCGTCCAGGAGGAAGCGCTGCGCCCGCGGATGGAGCTTGATCCCGCGCGCCCCCCGGTCGAGGCAGCGGCGCGCCTCCTCCACCGGGCCTGCGCCGAGGTCGAGGCGGGCGAACGGGATGAGCAGCCCCTCGGAGCGCTCCGCCGCCTCCAGGGTGCGGTCGTTCGGCGCTTGGAACGCGGGCTCGCGGTCGGGCTCGTCCATGCAGAAGGCGAAGGCGCGCCGTACGTCCCAGCGGCGCAGAAAGGCGGCGAGCTCGTCGAAGGGCGCGACGAAGCCGTCGATGTCGCGCCCGACGTGGACGTGGGCGTCGAAGAGCTCGACGCCCTCGGGGAGCAGCCGCTTGGCCTCGTCCTCGTAGAGGCCGACCAGCGAGCGAGCGCGTTCGAGCGCCTCCTCCACAACCGCTGAATGTATCGGCTCGCTAGCATCCTCGGCGTGCCCGACGTCCTCATCTACGGCGATACGATCCGCTCCCCGGAGCTCCGCCACGAGGTGCCGGTCGCGGTGCCGGACCCGTTCCTCTACGTGGAGCGCGACGGCTCTCGCTACGCGTTCGTCGGCTCCCTCGAGGTGCCGCGGATGCGCGAGATCGCCGGTCTCGAGCCCGTGCCGCTCGAGGAGGTCGGGCTCGACGAGCTCATCCGCCAGGGGCTGCGGCGCGTGGAGGCCGATCGAGAGCTCGTCCTGCGCGCCTGCCGCTCGGTTGGCCTGGCCGAGGCCGTCACCCCGCGCGACTTCCCGCTCGAGCAGGCCGACCACCTGCGCGCGAACGGCATCGATCTTCGCGTCGACGGCGACCTCTTCGATCGTCGCCGGCGCGCCAAGAACGCGTCCGAGCTCGAGGGCATCCGTAGGGCTCAGCAGGCGGCCGAGAAGGCGATGGACGCCATCCGTGCGCGTCTGCGAGAGGGCCACGTCACGTGCGAGGAGCTTCGCGGGGAGGCGACCAGGGTGTTCAGCGAGGAGGGGATGATCGTCCCGGACCTCGTCATCGTCTCGCACGGGGCACAGACCGCGGTCGGCCACGAGCCCGGCCACGGCCCCGTCGCGGCGGGCGAGCCCGTGATCGTCGACCTCTACCCACGCGACCCCGATTCCGGCTGCTACGCGGACATGACGCGCACCTTCTGCGTCGGCCGGCCGCCGGAGGAGCTCGCCCGCCAGCAGGAGCTCGTCCGCGAGGCGCTCGACCGGGCATACGCGGCGATCCGACCCGGCGTCAGAGGGGCCGACGTCCACCGGCTCGTGTGCGAGCTCTTCCACGAGCACGGCTTCCCGACGCAGCTCTCCAAGCGTGAGGGCGAGGTGCTCGAGGAGGGCTTCTACCACGCCCTTGGGCACGGCGTCGGGCTCGAGGTGCACGAGGAGCCCGGGCTCGGACGGAACGGCGTCGAGCTCGTCGCCGGCGACGTGTTGGCCGTCGAGCCTGGCCTCTACCGGACCGGCTTCGGCGGCTGCCGTCTGGAGGACCTCGTGCTCGTCACCGGGGACGGCTGGGAGCTCCTCACCGACTATCCGTACGACCTCGAGCCGTAGGCAGCGGCTACCGCTCGAGCGAGAGCAGCTTCTCGAACCGGGCCGGGTCGTCGAACGGCCCGATCAGCGCCAGGTTGAGCCGGTCCCCGCGGATGACGTCCTGCGCGACCCGCTGGACGTCCTCGCGCGTGACCGAGTCGAGACCTGCCAGCACGTCCTCGGGTTCGCGGAGCCGTCCTTCCAGCACCTCGTCGCGGAGCCCGAACATGATCATCCCCTTGGGGTCCTCGAGCGAGAGGACGAGACGGCCCTTGGAGAAGTTGCGCGCCTTCTCCATCTCGTCCTCCTCGAGCGGCTCCTGCGCGATGCGAGCAAACTCGGCGACGATCGTCGCGACGGCGTCGTCGATGCGGTTGATGTCCACTCCTCCCTGCGCGAAGAGCGTGCCGGTGTCCGTGTAGCCCTGGTTGTGGCCGTAGATGTAGTAGGCGAGGCCGCGCCGCTCGCGCACCTCGGTGAAGAGACGCGAGGACATGCCGCCGCCGAGGGCCGTCGCCAGCAGCGAGAGCGCGTAGCGGTCGGGGTGCCCGAGCGGATAACTGTGCACGCCGATCCGCAGGTGGGCCTGGTCGGAGGTCTTCGTGTGCACCTTGACTCGCGGGACGTCCTGCTGCCAGCTCGCCGGCTCCGGCGAGCCGCTGGAGCCGTTCCGCACGTCGCCGAGTAGCTCCTCCAGGCGCGCGACGACGTCTCCGCCCACGGCCCCGGCCACTCCGGCGACCATGCGGGGAGCTCGGTACCAGCGCCCCAGATACTCGAGGAAGGTCTCGCGTGTCGCCGCCCGCACCGTCTCCTTCGTCCCGATGATGTCCCAGCCGAGCGGCTGGTCGCCGTAGAGGAGCCCGTCGTACACGCCGTCCACGTAGTCCCGCGGCGTGTCGTAGTACATGTTCATCTCCTCGACGATCACGCCCTTCTCGCGCTCGATCTCCTC
>JBOHAJ010000009.1:0-4319 GCA_050697715.1 Gaiellaceae bacterium | reverse complement strand
GAGTACATGGAGAAGCACTCCGTGTCCCGGCTCGTCGGCTCGCCCCCGGGCTACATCGGCTACGACGAGGGCGGCCAGCTCACCGAGGCCGTGCGCCGCAAGCCGTACTCGGTCGTCCTGCTCGACGAGATCGAGAAGGCCCATCCGGACGTCTTCAACATCCTGCTCCAGATCCTCGAGGACGGGAAGCTGACCGACGCGCAGGGCCGCAAGGTCGACTTCCGCAACACGATCGTGATCATGACGTCGAACATCGGAGCGTCCACGATCTCCAAGAACGTCTCCTTCGGCTTCGCGGTCGGCGACGACAGCGGCCTCTCCTACGACGAGATGAAGGACCGGATCATGGGCGAGCTGAAGAAGGTCTTCCGCCCCGAGCTCCTCAACCGGATCGACGAGGTGATCGTCTTCCACAAGCTGTCGAAGGACGAGATCAAGATCATCGTCGACCTGATGATGAAGCGGCTGCGCGAGCAGATGGTCGAGCACGAGGCCGCGATCGAGCTCACCGAGCCGGCCAAGGAGTTGCTCGTCGACAAGGGCTACGACCCGGCGATGGGCGCGCGGCCGTTGCGCCGTGCGATCCAGCGCTTCATCGAGGACCCGCTGGCTGACTTCGTCCTCGGCCGCTCGATCAAGCCCGGCTCCACGATCGTGGTCGATCGCAAGGAGGGCGAGGAGGGAGTCGACCTCTCCATCGTGGAGGGCGCCCCGCCGGAGCCCGAGAAGGTGACGGTGCCCGCCGGCGAGTCCGAGCCCGAGTCCGAGCCGGAAGAGCCGTCCTCCGACGGGTAGCCGATCCGGCACGAAGGCGGCACGGGCCGCATCCGCCGGGCGCTGTACGATCGAGCCGTGAACGAGGCGCATTTCGCCGAGATCGAGAAGGCGCTGCTCTACGTGTCAGAGGCGCGCGAGCGCGCCGAGCGCGCCGCACGGTCGCTTCGCCGAGACGACGCGGAGCCGCACCTCGTCGAGGCGCTCGAGGAGGCCGAGCGCGAGCTCGAGCGACTCGGGCGGACGCTGATGCAGCGCACGTACTTCGCGGTTCCGAAGGAACAGCTGACGCTCTAACGTTCGCGAATGGCCCTCTCCGGCGAGGAGATCCGGGCTCGGCTCTCGGCCTTCGCCGCGCGCGCCGCAGCGAGATCTGCGTCGAGCGGAACATCGGACTGACCAAGCTCTACAACCAAATGGACGACGGCGGGTGGACCGACGTTCGCGAGCTGCGCCGCGAGCTCGACGAGGCGGTGGCCATCGCCTACGGCTGGCCGGCGAGCGTCGCTCACGATCCCGATGAGTGCAACCGGCGGCTGCTCGAGCTGAATCGGGCGATCGCCGCCGGAGAGATCGATTACCGCCCCTTCGAGGCCTAGCCGATGAGGGTCGCCGTCGTCGGCGGGGGCGTTGTCGGCCTCTGCTGCGCCTACTCGCTGCGGCGGCGCGGCGCCGACGTCGTCCTGCTCGAGCGCGACGAGGTCGGCTCGGGCTGCACGCGCGGGAACACGGGCTGGATTTGCCCCGGCCTCTCGGCGCCCCTACCGGCACCCGGAGTGATGGGCGCTGCGGTCCGCGGGATGCTTCGGCCCGGAAGTCCCGTTCTCATCCGGCCGCTCTTCGGGCTCGAGTTCCTGCGCTGGACGTGGCGCTTCTGGCGCGCGTGCACGCCGGAGGCTTACCGCGCCGGGCTCGAGGCGACGGTCGCGCTCAGCCGCCGCTCCTTCGCCCTCTTCGACGAGCTGCGCGCCGCGGGCGTCGAGTTCGAGATGCACCAGACCGGCATGGTCGTCGCAGCGCTCACCGAGGAGGGGTTGCGCGAGTTCGAGATCATGCTCCGCGACGCCGAGGCGGCGGGCTACGAGGGGCCGGTCGACGTGCTCGGGCGGGAGGAGGTGCGCCGGGTCGAACGGGCCGTGAGCGATGCGGTTGTCGGTGCCGTCCACGCCCCGAGCGAGCGCTACGTGCGCCCGGAGAGCCTGGCGCGCGGGCTTGCCGACTGGCTGCGGGTGAACGGCGCCGAGGTCCGCGAGGGCGCCGAGGTTCGGAGCCTCGACGAGATCGAGGCCGATGCCGTCGTGGTCGCCGCGGGGGCCTGGTCGGGACCGCTCCTCCGCGAGGCCGGCGTACGTCTCTCCCAGGAAGCGGCGAAGGGCTACAGCATCACCGCCCGCGGCAGCGGGACGCTCCCGCGGAGCGCCTTCTACCTCGCCGAGGCCAAGGTCGGCTGCTCGACCTTCGGTGACACTCTCCGTATCGCGGGCGTGTTCGACCTCACCGGCTTCGATCTCACGCTGCGCCGCAAGCGGATCGACGCAATCGTCTCGAACGCGCTTCCCTACCTGCACGACTGGCGCCCGGACGAAGTCGAGCTCGAATGGGCCGGGCTCCGGCCCTACCCGCCGGACGGAATCCCGGTGCTTGGGCCCGCGCCCGGCCACGACCGACTGTGGATCGCCACCGGCCACGGGCGTATGGGGATCACGCTCGGCCCCCCGACGGGGGACCTGCTCGCGGAGGCGATCCTCGAGGGCGCCCGGCCGCCCGAGCTCGAGCCCTTCCGGCTCGAGCGTTTCACCAGCGGAGGAGCTTCCAGATCTCGGGCCGGGCTGCCTTTCCGGAGGTCCTCTGCCTGATTCGGATCGTGACGCGATTGTCGTCGGCTCGGGGCCGAACGGCCTCGGGGCGGCGATCGCGCTCGCGCAGGCGGGCCGCTCCGTCCTCGTCCTGGAGGCGGCGGAGACGGCGGGAGGGGGGACGCGTTCGGCGGAGCTGACGCTCCCCGGCTTCGTCCACGACGTCTGCTCGGCCATCCACCCGCTCGCGCTCGCCTCGCCCTTCTTCCGTACGCTGCCGCTCGAGGAGCACGGGCTCGAGCTGATCCAGCCGCCCGCCGCGGTCGCACATCCCCTCGACGACGGCACCGCCGCCGTCCTCGAGCGCTCGCTCGAGGCGACCGCCGAGACGGTCGGGCAGGACGGCGCCGCCTGGCGGAAGCTCATGGAGCCGTGGGTGCGGAACGTCGATCGGCTCCTGGCGGAGACGCTCGGGCCGCTCAGGCCTCCCCGCCACCCACTCCTGCTCGCTCGCTTCGGCCTGCTCGCGCTGCGCCCGGCGAGCGGTCTCGCGACGTCCCGCTTCGAGGGCGAGCAAGCCCGCGCCCTCTTCGCGGGCTTGGCGGCACATTCCATTCAGCCGCTCGGCCGGCCCGTGACCGCTTCCTTCGGCCTCATGCTCGGGCTGCTCGGCCATGCCGTCGGCTGGCCCCTGGCGCGCGGGGGATCGCAGAAGATCGCCGACGCGCTGGTCTCGTACCTCCGCACTCTCGGCGGGGAGGTGGTCACGGGCAGGCATGTCGAGTCGATGGACGAGCTGCCCCCCGCACGCGCCGTCCTCTTCGACGTGACGCCGCGGCAGCTCGTCCGCATCGCGGGCAAGCGTCTCCCCGACCGTTATCGGCGCGCGCTCGAGCGCTACCGCTACGGCCCGGGCGTGTTCAAGCTCGACCTCGCCCTGGACGGCCCGATTCCCTGGCGGGCCGCGGAGTGCGCGCGCGCGGCGACCGTCCACCTGGGCGGCACGCTCGGGGAGATCGCCGCTGGCGAGGAAGCGGTCTGGCAGGGCGAGCATCCGGAGAAGCCGTACGTCCTGCTCGCCCAGCAGAGCCTCTTCGACGCGACGCGGGCCCCCGAAGGCAAGCACACCGTCTGGGCCTACTGCCACGTCCCGAGCGGCTCGACCTTCGACATGAGCGAGCGGATCGAGGGCCAGATCGAGCGCTTCGCGCCCGGCTTCCGCGACCGCGTCCTGGCCCGGAGCGCGATGGCCCCGGCCGACGTCGAGCGCTACAACCCGAACTACGTCGGCGGCGACATCAACGGCGGCGTCCAGGACCTGCGGCAGCTCTTCACCCGACCCGTAGCCAGGCTCGTCCCGTACGCGACTCCGGCCAAGGGGATCTACATCTGCTCGTCGGCGACGCCGCCCGGCGGCGGCGTCCACGGGATGTGCGGGTACTTCGCGGCCCGCGCCGCCCTGCGGAAGCTCGGAAGCGGCTCCCGCCGCTGATTCGTCGCAGAGCCGTCGCGTTCGGCGTCGGACCGCCTGCCTAGACTTGGGCGCCTATGGCGAAGGCGGCGGCTGTCCAGTTCTCCTGTTCCGAGTGCGGCTACGCGACGGGCAAGTGGCTCGGCCGGTGTCCCGCCTGCGGCGGCTGGAGCACGCTTGTCGAGGAGCGCCTGACCGCACCGACAGCTTCCAAGGCCCAGGCCCGTCCGCTCCTCCGTCTCGTGGACGTCGAGGCCGCTGACGCCGAGCGCCTGTCC
>JBOHAJ010000008.1:0-18806 GCA_050697715.1 Gaiellaceae bacterium | reverse complement strand
GCGGTGAAGAGGTATCGCGTCCTCGTGCGCGGAACCCTCAGCGAGCGCTTCGCCTCGGCGTTCGACGGCATGAGCCTCGAGGCGGAGAGCGGGATGACCGCGATCGTGGGCGACATCCGAGACCAGGCCCAGCTCTACGGAGTCCTCGACCGTCTGCGCGACTTCGGCCTCGAGCTCGTGGGCGTCGAGGAGGTGGCGCGTTCGTGACCGAGGTCGCCATGCACGTGCCGCTCGAGGAGGAGCGCCTCCTACGCGATCTGAGAGACGGCGACGAGGCGGCCTTCGCGCTGCTCGTGGAGCGGTACCACAGCCCGCTCACGCGCTTGGCGCGCGTGTACGTGCGGGACCGCGCCGTCGCCGAGGAAGTCGTCCAGGAGACGTGGCTGGGCGTGATCCGCGGGATCGAGCGCTTCGAAGGCCGCTCGTCGCTCAAGACCTGGATCTTCCGCATCCTCGCGAACACGGCCAAGACCCGTGGTGAGCGCGAACGCCGCACGATCCCCTTTTCCGCTCTGGACGGCAATGGACACCAAGAGGCGGCCGTTGAGCCCGAGCGCTTTCTCGACTCTGATCACCCGAGATGGGCGGGCCACTGGGCGACGCCGCCGGCGAGCTGGGACGGGATCCCCGAGGAGCGCCTGGTCGCCAAGGAGACGCGCGCCTGCATCGAGGAGGCGATCGACCTGCTGCCGACGGCCCAGGCACAGGTCATCTCTCTGCGCGACGTGGAGGGCTGGAGCTCGGAGGAGGTGTGCGCCCTGCTCGGCCTCTCCGAAGGGAACCAGCGCGTCCTCCTCCATCGCGCGCGCTCGAAGGTGCGGAGCAGCCTCGAGCGCTATCTCGGCGAGAGCTGAGCCCCGTTAGTATTCGGCCCGGCCGTCCTGATCAGGTCGGAGCCGAGCAAAGCGATGAGACAAGGCCTGCGGGGGGTCTCGATCGGCGCTTCCGCGCTCGCGACGGCCTTTGCTGCTGCGTGCGGAGGGATGGAGTCTCGGGCGGACGGAGCCGAGATGGACGCCGACGTCGCGGGCGCCGCCGCGCAGATCGAGGAGTACAAGGCGATCCCGGACTTCGTACCGCCAGGGCCCGCGTTCGACGCCGTCGGCGAGCTCCGAGGCAAGGCGATCTTCGAGATCCCCATCACGAGTGAGGTGCCGTTCATCACCGCGGTCGAAGAGGGGATGCGGCAGGCCGCCGAGGTTGTCGGGGCCGAGCTGGTCGTCTACCCCAACCAGGGGGAGCCCTCGCAGTGGGCGCAGGGGATCAGGACGGCCATCGCCCAGAAAGCGGACGCGATCACGCTCTTCGCGCAGAACCCGAAGCTCCTCGGGCCCCAGATCGAGATGGCCGAGCAGGCTGGGATTCCCGTGATCGTCGTCCGCACGACCGGGGAGGACGAGCCGTGTCAGACCGATCCGCAGGGGGAGGTCTACGGCACCACCTGCATTCCCGGCCCCTTCGAGCAGGCCGGAAGGCTCGAGGTGGACTGGGTGATCGCAGAGACCGGCGGGGACGCCAACGTCCTCGTCATCACGTCGAGCGACGCCAACTCGACTGTCTCGCTGCTCGAGGGCATGAAGGACGAGTTCGAGACGAGGTGTCCGGCCTGCAAGGTTCGGTACGTCGACGTGCCGATTCCCCAGTGGGCGGACAGGGTGCAGGGCGAGGTTCAGTCGGCGCTCGTCGCAGACCCCGGGATCAACTACGTCATCCCGATCTACGACAGCATGTCCCAGTACGTCAGGCCGGCGATCCTGGCGCGGGGAGCGTCCGATCGTGTCCGGATCTCGACGTTCAACGGGACGCCGTTCGTGCTGAAGATGCTCCAGGAGGAGGACATCGTCCAGATGGACGTGGGCGAGAACCTCGCCTGGGTCGGCTGGGCGACGATGGACCAGGCCTTTCGGCTGATCGCGGGCGAGGAGCCCGTCGAGAGCGAGCACACGCCCCTGCGGGTGTTCGACGACGGGAACGTCGACGAGGCCGGCGCGCCGCCGCGGCTCGACACCGGCTACGGCGATGCGTTCGTCACGGGTTATAAGACGTTGTGGGGCGTGATGGATTAGTCGCGCAGGGCCCGCCCGCGCTCGTCGCGAGGGGGATCTCCAAGAGCTTCGGCGGGACACGGGCGCTCGACGACGTCGGGTTGACCGTGCTCGCCGGCGAGGTGCACGGCCTCCTGGGCGAGAACGGCTCGGGGAAGTCGACTCTGATCAAGATCCTCGCCGGCTTTCACGCTCCGGATTCCGGCGGGGAGCTCGAGGTCGGCGGTCGGCCCGTCAAGCTCCCGCTTCGTCCGGGGGAGCCTCGCCGACTGGGGCTGAGCTTCGTCCACCAGGACCTCGGGCTCCTTCCCTCCCTGAGCGTCCTCGAGAACCTCCGCCTCGGCGAGCTCGCCGTCGGCCGCGGGCTGCGCATCTCCTGGAGTCGCGAGCACCGAC
Organism: Gaiellaceae bacterium; assembly: GCA_050697715.1. Taxonomy (GTDB): domain Bacteria; phylum Actinomycetota; class Thermoleophilia; order Gaiellales; family Gaiellaceae; genus DASQWP01. Next base: position 16,365 of record JBOHAJ010000008.1, on the reverse strand, counting down.
GTGCGCTCGAGACGTTCGCACGCCACGGCCTCGGGCTCGATCCGCACGTCCGCGTGGCCGATCTGGAGCCCGTCGAGCGCGCCCTGCTCGCGATCGTGCGGGCGGCGGAGGAGATGCGCACGAGCGGGGGCCTGCTCGTCCTGGACGAGCCCACGGCCTTCCTGCCCAGGACGGAGACCGAGCAGCTCCTGTCGCTCGTCCGCGAGATCGCCGCTTCCGGCGACAGCGTCCTCTTCGTCTCGCACGATCTCGAGGAGGTGGAGAAGGTCACGGACCGGGTAACGGTATTGCGAGACGGGCGCTCGCTGGGCACCCTCTCCACGCGGGAGGTCGCGACGAAGGATCTCGTCGAGCTCATCGTCGGGCGCAGGCTCGAGACGTGGCTCCCCGCGCGCCGCGAGCCGCTGGAGGAGGTGCCCGCCGTCTCGGTCGCCGAGCTCTCCGGCGAGACCGTGCGCGGTCTCTCGTTCTCCATCCGCCGAGGGGAGGTGCTCGGCCTCACCGGTCTCGCCGGATCGGGCTTCGAGGTGGTGCTCTCGCTCCTCTGCGGCGCCCGTTCGCCGTCGGGAGGGCGCCTCGCTCTCACCGGCCGGTCGTACGACCTGACGCGGATGACGCCGGACGCGGCGCTGCGGGCCGGGATCGCGCTTCTGCCGGCAGATCGGCACCGCGACGGTGGCGTCGGCTCGCTCTCGGTCGCCGACAACGTCACGCTGCCGGTGCTCGACCGCTACGCAGCGCGCGGCAGGCTTCGACGCTCGCGGCTCCTCAGAGACGCGGCCGCGCTCCTGGCGAAGTTCGACGTGCGGCCGCGTGAACCGAGGCTCCGCTACCTGGCGTTGAGCGGCGGCAACCAGCAGAAGGCGCTCCTCGCCAAGTGGCTCTCCACGACGCCCAGGCTCCTGCTACTCGACGAGCCCACGAGAGGCGTCGACGTCGGCGCGCGCCTGCAGATCTTCACCCTGATCCGGGATGCGGCTCGAACCGGCGCCCCCGTCCTCTGCGCAAGCTCGGACTACGAGCAGCTCAGCGCGATCTGCGATCGCGTCCTCGTATTCTCCGGAGGCAACGTGGTCGGCGAGCTCGTCGGAGACGACCTGGCGAAGGAGCGGATCGCGGAGGCCTGCTACCGGACGCGGGCGGCAGAGCCGAACGGCGGCGGGAACCCGTGACGGGGCGAGTCACGCCGGCCGATCTCGGCCAACGCTACGCCTTGGCGGCCGTCTGGGGCCTCGTCGTCGCCCTCTTCGGGGCGCTGCGGCCGGACACCTTCCTCACGACGGGAAACTTCCAGGCGATCTTCGGCTCCCAGGCGGTGCTCGTCGTCCTGACGCTCGCGCTCATCATTCCTCTGACGGCCGGGGACTACGACCTCTCCATCGCCTCCGTGCTCTCGCTTGCCGCCATGGTCGTGGCGCTCCTCAACGTGGAGCACTGCTGGCCGGTCGGTTGGGCGATCCTGGCGGCCATCCTGGCGGGATGCCTGGTCGGCCTCGCGAACGGCGGGCTCGTCGTCCTCCTGCAGCTCGACCCCTTCATCGTCACGCTCGGATCGGCGACATTCGTGGCCGGTGTCGTCCTCTGGATCAGCGACTCCCGCACGATCGGCGGGATCTCCGACGATCTCGTCGACCCCGTGGTCGTCCACGACTTCCTCGGAGTTCCACTCGCCTTCTACTACGGCCTCGCCCTCTGCGTCGTCGTCTGGTACGTGCTCGAATACACGCCGCTGGGGCGAAGGCTCCTCTTCGTGGGGAGAGGGCGGAGCGTGGCCCGCCTGAGCGGTGTTCGCGTCGGGCGGCTGCGCTGGGGCGCCCTCGTCGCCTCCGCGACGATCAGCGCACTCGCCGGCGTGCTCTACGCGGGGACGACGGGGGGTGCCGACCCCTCCTCCGGAGCGAACTTCCTCCTTCCCGCCTTCGCCGCGGCCTTCCTCGGAGCGACGAGCATCTCGCCGGGCCGCTTCAACGCCTGGGGATCGATCATCGCCGTCTACTTCCTCGTCACCGGGATCACAGGACTCCAGCTCCTCGGCGTCGAGAGCTTCGTCCAAGAGCTCTTCTACGGCGGCGCCCTCGTCCTCGCCGTGGTGGTCTCGCGGCTGGCCCGAGGGCGGCGGGCCGACGACGCGGAGTAAGAGAAGACCCGCGCTCGGCCCAGGTAGGGTGAGTCGTCGTGGCCTCGAGGGCCAAGCCGAAGACACGGTCGGGAGAGACCGGCCCCGTCCTGCTCGCGACCAAGCTGCATCCGCCCGCACGTCGGGGTGACGTTGTGCCACGCCCGAGCCTCATCGAGCGGCTCTCCGGCGGGCTCTCAAATAGGCTGACCCTCGTCGATGCGCCGGCCGGCTGGGGGAAGACGACCCTCCTCTGCGAGTGGCGGGAGAAGGAGCCGGCGCACGTCGCGTTCGCCTGGGTCTCTCTCGACGACGGCGACAACGACCCGGTTCGTTTCTGGACGTACGTCGTCGAGGCCCTGCGTACCGTCGAGCCGGAGCTGGGCGCCGCCACGCTGCCCCTGATGCGAACCCGGGGGACGAGCTTCGTCGAGGTGGCGCTGCCCGCGCTCATCAACGAGGCGACGGCCCTCTCCGACAAGGTCGTGCTCGTGCTCGACGACTACCACGTTGTCAGGAACGAGGGAATTCACGAAGGGATGGCCTTCCTGGTCGAGCACCTCCCGCCGACGCTGCACCTTGTTCTCAGCGGCCGCTCCGACCCGCCCCTGCCGCTCCCGAGGCTTCGCGCCAGCGGGGAGCTGGTCGAGATCCGCGCGCAGGAGCTGCGCTTTACCACGGAAGAGGCCGCTGCGTTGCTGAACGGCGTCCTGGGGCTCGGCGTCGACCCGGGTGACGTCACCCGGCTCCAGCAGCGCGCAGAGGGCTGGGCCGCCGGCCTGTATCTGGCCGCGCTCTCGCTCAGGGGACGGCCGGACGCGCATGAGTTCATCCAGGCATTCGCCGGCGACGAACGACACGTGGTCGACTACCTGGGCGCCGAGGTGCTCGACAGCCAGCCCGAGGCGATTCGGACGTTTCTTCTCCAGACCGCGATTCTCGATCGGCTGTGCGGGCCGCTCTGCGACGCCGTGACCGACGCGGAAGGCTCGGCGGCGATGCTCGAGGAGATCGAGCGCTCCAACCTCTTCGTGGTCCCGCTCGATACGAAGCGCCAGTGGTACCGCTACCACCGCCTCTTCGGAGAGCTCCTGCGGCACGAGCTTGAGCTCCGGGAACCCGGTCTCGCGCCCGCGCTTCACCGACGTGCGTCCGCCTGGCACCAGGAGCAGGGAACGGTCCGGGAGGCCGTCCGCCACACGCTCGCCGCCGGTGGCCTCGAGGACGCGGGCGAGCTGATCGCGCGCCACTGGAACGCCTTCTTCAACGAAGGACGGCTCGCGACCGTCGGAGACTGGCTCGACGCGCTCGGCCCGGAGGGCGTGTTGCGAGACCCGCGCCTTTGCGTCGCCCGGGCGTGGATCGCCATGGATCTCGGTCGTCTCGACGACGTCGGTACCTGGATCGAGGCCGCCTCCCACGGCACGGCGTCCGGCCCGATGGAAGACGGCACCGCGTCGCTCGAGTCTGCGATCGCGATCCTGCAGGTCGTTCACGGCTTCAAGACCGGGGACCTCGGTCGCGCGAGGGAGTTGGCGCGGCACGCGCTCGAGCTCGAGCCGAAGGGGACTCGGTTCGGGCGGGTCGTGGCCCACATCCTCGTGGGCGTGACCCTGTATTGGTCCGGAGAGAGTCTCGAGGCGAGAGCCGCCCTCGCGGAGGCGGCCAAACTCGCTCGTCAGGCCGGCAATAAGCTCGGCGCCATCTACGCCTTGGGCTACCTGGCCGTTCTCCACGCCGACCTGGGCGAACTCGACGACGCCGACCAGCTTGCCGCCGAAGCCGGTTCTCTGAGTGACGATCCGGGCCGCGCCGAGCACTTCGTGACGATGATGGTGCACCTCGCCCGAGGGAGGATCCACGGGGAGCGAGGCGAGACGGCCGAGGCAGAGGAAGCGATCGCCCGGGCCGTCGAGCTCTCCCACAGGGGAGCGGGTCTGCTCGAGATCGCCTTCGCACTGCTGGCACTCGCCCAGGTTCGTCAGGGCCAGGGTGACGCGGGAGAGGCCAGGGAGCTCCTTCGAGAGGCCCATCGCCTCGCCGAGTGGTGTCCCGACCCGGGAACTCTGGTGGAAATGCTCTCAGCAGCCGAGAGAGACCTTCGAATCGCCCCGCGCGCGCGAGCGCGGAGGTCGCTCCTCCCCGGAGAGGACCTGAGCGACCGGGAGCTGGACGTCCTGCGGCTCATGCCGACCCGGCTGTCGCAGCGGGAGATCGGCTCGTCGCTGTACGTCTCGCTCAACACGGTGAAGACGCACACGAAGAGCATCTTCCGCAAGCTGGGCGTCTCGACCCGCGAGGAGGCGGTGGCGCGGGCGCGAGACCTCGGTCTTATCTAGGCACCCAGGTCAGGTCGCGGTTTCACCCGGGTGATTCGCGCTCCGGGCCGCAACGAATCACCTTGCTCGCCGAGACCATTCCGCAACGGAATGAACGCGACGCAAGCGAGGACAAGATGAGCAGCTTGACCACGATCAACGAGCCCCGCGAGTTGGCCTGCCGCGCAAACGACGGCCTCAAGGTCACCCTCTTCTGGATGAGGGGCACGAACCGCCTCGTCGTCTCCGTCATCGACAAGAAGACGGGTGACCGGTTCGCCCTTCACGCCGAGAGCGCGGACGCGCTCGACGTCTTCTACCACCCCTTCGCCCACGCGGCTCGGCGGGGAATCGAGTACCGCACAGGGCTCCGCGAGCCGGAGCTCGAGGAAGCCGCCTGCGCCTGAGCGGGAGTGGTCGAGCCCGTCTGTAACGTCTCCCGACGCTTGGAGGACTAGTGTCAAAGTGCTCCTGCGGCGCTGCCGAGAACCAGGAGCGTCCAGCACGAGAAAGGCCGGGGACTTGACCGAAGCCGATCTGACCTGCCGGGAGCTCGTCGAGATCGTTACGGACTACTTCGAAGGACGGTTGCCGCGGCGCGATCGGATTCGCCTCGAGGAGCACATCCTCATCTGCGAGGGCTGCGCGACGTACCTCGAGCAGATGCGCGAGACGATCAGGCTGACCGGCGCGCTTCGCACGTCAGATGTCCCGGCCGAGGTCGAGAAGGAGCTCGTGCGCGCCTTCCGCGGCTGGAAGGGAAGCTAGACCCCTACGCGCTCGGCGATCCAGGCCGCCTGCCAGGCGCGCTCGGCGTCGAAGCCGGACGCGTAGCGCTCGCCGGCCGCTTCGGACGCGAGCCCGGCAGCGTGGGCGACGATGTACACGGCCGAGATGCGGTCGGGGTACGCAGCCCACTCGGCGGCGTCCTCACGCCAGCCCGGATACGGCCGGCTGCGCTCGACGCAGGCGTCGGCGAGCTCCTCGAAGACACCGGCGTTCCAGCCCTCCAGGCGTTCGAGAAGACGTCCCCGCGAGGCGACGAGCATGCGCTCCTCCTCGAGTACGTCGCCCTTCAGCTCAACGCGCCAGAGCTCGTCGTCGAGCCAGTGGGGCAGGTCGCCGACGCGGCAAGCGTGGATTCCCCGGCGCGAGGGGACGAGCGGGGCCCCGACCTCGATCCATTCCCCGACCGGCCAGGAGAAGCCGCTGTACGTACCGAGCGCGCCGGCGCCGAGAAACTTGTAGGCGAGCACCGTCACGACTTCCAGGTGCGAAAGGCGTCCAGCAGCGTGTCCCTCGTCTTGGGATCGAGAGTCTCTTGGCTGAGGCCGCCGGTGAGCTGAATCGTCTCGCGCATCTGCTTCAGGTACGTTCGGCAGGGGCCGCAGGCCGCGAGGTGCTCCTCGAAGCGCATCCGCTCGTCTACCGGCATCCGGTCCTCCACGTAGTCGGTGACGAGCTCGACGAGCTCCTCACAGGTGAGCCATCGTCTCGTCATGACGCCTGCTCCACGGCTTCCTCGCTTTCGAAGTAGACCTCCAGGGCGCGGCGCACCTTCGAGCGCGCGCGGTGGAGGAGCACCCGCTGGTTGCCCTCCGAGAGCTCGAGCAGCGCACAGACTTCCTCCGACGTCCACCCCTCGACGTCGCGGAGCGTGATCACCTCGCGCTGGGCGCCGGGGAGCGCGTCGATCGCCTCTGCGATGCAGCCGAGCGTCTCCTTGGCCAGCAGACGGTCCTCCGGGATCCCGTCCCAGCTCGCCGGCGGCGTCGCCCAGTGGCCGGCCCAGCGGGGGTGGCCAGGGTCGAGGAAGCGCTCGGGGTCGACGGCGGGCTCGTCCGTGTCCGGCGCCAGCGCCGAGAGCGGGATCGAGCGCCGCTCTCGCTCGGCGCGGGTTTTCGCCGTGTTGGCGAGGATGCGGAAGATCCAGGTCTTGAGCGCGGAGCGCCCCTCGAAGCGGTCGATGCCGCGGATCACGCCGAGCCACGTCTCCTGGGCCACCTCCTCGGCGACGGCCCGGTCGCCGACGTACACCATCGCCAGGCGGACCAGCGAGGCGTGGTGGCGCTCAACGAGCAGGACGAACGCGGCCTCATCGCCCCGCCTGAGAGCGTTCACGGTCCGCAGCTCCTCGCCGGGGAGGGCGGGGCTCGACGTCTCGGTCTCAGGCAAGGGAGCGCACCATACTCGACGTCCACGTCGGGGACGTCATCCCAGTCTCGGGACTACGAGATTCGTTACACCCGTCCAGCGCGACGCCGGCGCCGGTTGCTCACTGCCTGAAGTGGCAGTCCCGGTGGTGTCTGTCCTCCCGCCGGCAGCCACAGCCCGGGCAACCCGCCTCGTCGAGCGCCAGCGCCCTCAGCATGAGCACCGCGAGGCCCAGCCAGAGGAGCGTCCACGTGAGCGGAGTCCAGTCGATCATCCGTGCAGGTGTTGTCTCGACTCCCGGCCCGCCGTTACGGGCCGGCCCGGCGTAACGGAGTCGGCCGACGGGTCGTCTTTGCGCCAGGACATGAGGTCATTCGACAAAAGGAGGAACAAATGACCAAGATCCTCAAGTCCATCACGGCGCTCCTCGGCCTCTGGCTCGTCGTCGAGGTTAGCGTCTTCTCCAGCGGGGTGGCACTGGCAATTGCGTTCGCCACTGCGATCGCGATCACGGCCGTCGCCTTGGCGGATGTCGTGCTCACGTACGTCAGAAGCCGGCGCGTGAGCACCGCCGTCGCAACCGCGGGCCTGGCCGCGTTCCTGATCGTGGCCTCGCTCGTGTTCGAGGGCGCCTCGCTCGGCTGGCTGATGGCCATTGCCGGCGGCGCCGTCCAGGGGCTCGCGCTCGTCGCGATCGCCTCGCCGAGGTACCGCCTCGCGGTCGCCCAGGTGACCGAGAGGCAGGCCGACGCCCCTCCCGCTCGTCTGGCGGCGTAAGCCAAGGGAAGAGGGCCGGTGCGAGACAGCGCCGGCCCCTTCCCTTCGGGGTCCTGCTGGGCGGCTCTCGTCTTCGGCCTCCGCCTGCGGGACGGCCCTCAGCCGGCAGGCGTGATGTTCAGGTTCATCCTGAAGAAGTTCGTGGGGTCGTACCTGCTTTTGAGCGAGGCGAGCCGTTCGTAGTTGACTCCGTAGCCGGCCTTGACGAGCGCCTCCTTCTCCTCCCCGAAGCCCGGGAAGTTCAAGTAGAGGCCGCCGGTCGAGTGGCGCTCCATCGCGTCCCACGCGTCTCGCGCCCAGGCGATCGCCTCCTCCGTCTGCTCGGGATCGGTCCACGTTGCCTCGGCACTGACGAGGAAGGCGGTATCGCGGCCGCCGAAGGCCGTCTCCGTCTCGCCGACCTGGCTCATGGCCCCGCCGTGGTGCCAGATGGCGATGTCCGATTGCCGTGTCGGCCGCCTCGCCGCGAAGTCCGCGATTTCGTCGATCGCCGCCTGAGGCAGCTCGCTGAACGCGCGCGACTTCCAGTAGGCGAGCACGCCCTTGGGCCAGTACGGATCGAAGCCGGCCTGCAGACCTAGCCAGGGCCACGGCTCGCTGAGGTCGAGGACCGGCTCCGCGAGCTCTCTGAGCGGCTGCATCGCGCGCTCGCCCTCTTCGACAGCGCCCGCGTAGACGGAAGCCAGGATGAGGACGGCCTCCTCGTGGTGCTCCGGCGGGAAGTGCTCGTCCGCCGGAACGTTCCAGAGCACGGCGAGCGAGCTGATCTCCTCCGGCGCCGTGGCCATGAAGTCGCGCCAGGCCGGCAGCACCGTGGTAGCGTCGTCGAGCGAGTAGAAGGGTGCTGCGACCATCACCATCGGGCCGACCGGGTGCGCCCGGAACTCGAAGGAGGTGATGACCCCGAAGTTGCTCCCTGCGCCGCGGACGGCCCAAAAGAGGTCCTCGTTCTCTGTCGCGCTCGCGGTGCGCAACTTGCCGTCGGCAGTCACGATGTCCACCGCGACGAGGTTGTCCAGCGAGAGCCCGTGCTTGCGGCGGAGATGGCCCACGCCGCCGTGAAGCGTCAGGCCGGCGATTCCCGTCGTCGAGACCAGGCCCCCGGGCACGGCCAGCCCGAAGAGCTGCGTTTCCCGGTCGACGTCGCCCCAGGTGGCGCCGCCCTGGGCCCGCACCGTCCGCCCGGCCGGATCGACCCGGACGCCTTTCATGAGCGACAGGTCGACGACGATGCCGCCGTCGTTCACCGCGCTGCCCGCGACCCCGTGCCCGCCGCCCTTGATCGAGAGGAGCAGATCCTGCTCGCGGGCAAAGTTGACCGCTTCGACGACGTCTGCGGCGCCCGTGCACCGGACGATGAGCGCGGGCCTGCGGTCGATGAGCCCGTTGAAGATCGCGCGGGCATCGTCGTACCCCGGCTCCCCAGGGAGCAGGACGGGGCCGCGAGTTCGCTCGGCGAACCCACGCGCCACTTCCTCGTCGAGGGCTACCTCAGTGGCCGGCTGGCGTGACATGGTCCCTCCTCGCTCTGGGGGCGGACGATTCAGTCGCGTGGAGCATACGACCACCGATCTCCGCAGCCAGGCGCGGACGCCCCCTCCCGAGGGGCAAGAGCTACCGGCTCAAGCGGCGGTCGCCTCGCCGGCGAGAACGCGGCGGCGCCGCGGAAGCGCGCGACCCAGGACGGCCAGACCGAGGAGGCTCACCGGGACGACGGTGAAGATGTGCAGTGCCAGCACGTAGCCGCTGGCGGCAGGCCCGTCCACGGCGATTCCCTTCGCGGCGAGAAGAGTCAGATAGTCGAAGGAGCCGACCCCTGCGGCCGTCGAGGGAACCGCGAGCGCGAGGTTTCCGACGCCCTCGAGCGCCAGGTACCCGCCCAGCCCGGCGTCGATCCCGAACGCTTGGCCGAGCGCGACGTACAGACCCAGGTCGGCGAGCCAGACAGGTACTGACACGGCGAGGGCGAGGACGAGCGTCCGTCCGGGACGGAAGGCGCTCAAGCCGTCCAGGAAGCTCAGCGCGCTCCGCTCCACCCGCCCGTGCCAGCGTCCAGGGACGCGCGTGAGCGCGCGCTGCGCCAGCCGTCGGCTCCCGGCGGGCCTCGACGCGGCGAGCACGGTGAGCGCGAGCCCGAGGACGCTACCGGCGGAGAGCGCGAGCCCGGTGAGGAGGAGGGGCCCGCCGGTTCCGAGCAGGAGCGCGCCGACCACGATCCAGCCCGCGAGCACGAGCCCGTCCAAGAGCCGCTCGGCGAAGAGCGTGCCCGTGACGACGAAGGCGGGAATGCGCTCCCCGCTGCGGAGCGACTCGATGCGGACGAGGTCGCCGGCGCGGGCAGGGAGCAGGTTGTTCACCGCGATGCCGGCGGCGATGGTCGAGCAGAGACGCCCGAGAGGCACGTCGTAGCCCGCGGCGGCGAGCAGGTAGCGCCAGCGGAGGGCCGCGAACGCGAGATTGGCCAGCAGGGCGGTAAGGGCTCCTCCGACCGCCCAGACGGGCAGGCTGCCCGCCTCCGCCAGGGCCTGACCGAGGTCGACTTGGCGGAGGAAGAGCCACCCGAAGAGCGCCGTCAGGCCCGCGATCAGGAGCAGCCGCCCTGTGCTCCAGACCCGCGTCACGGCGTGCTCGCCTCTACCGGCATGCGGGACCGTCTGGCTCCGGCGCCGGCTGTTACGCGTTAGGCCGCCCGGCGCCTTGACGCGGCCGCGGGCGGCGGCGATCCTGCTTGGGCAGTGAGGCTCTCCACCGAGTCGCTCGCGCGAGCCTGCTCCCGGCACCCCTGGCGCACGATCGCCGCCTGGATCGTGACGGTCGTCGTCTCGGTCTTCGTCGTGGGAGCTCTCCTCGACGGCGTTCTCACCTCCGAGGCCCAGGTCACGGGCGAGACCGAGACGAAGCGGGCCGAGGCGCTCCTGGACGAGGGATTCCCGCCGACGCAAGAGGAACGCGACCGAGACGCCACCGAGGTCGTCGTCGTCCGGTCCGCCGAAGGCAGCGTGGGGCAGGCGGAGGTCGAAGCGCTCGCCGAGGACATTCGCGCTGCGGGCGCCATGTTCGTGCAGACGGAAGGACCCGTCTCCGAGGACGGAGACGCGACCGCGGTCCTGGTCGCCCTCGGCCCGGATCCCGAGTCGCAGGTGGACGGCGTCGTCGACGCCGTCCAGCGCCTCGATGCCGACCCGGCCTACGAGGCGGCGATCACCGGAGAGTGGACGGTTGACGCGGACTTCAGCCAGCTTTCCCAGGACGACCTCCGCGAGGGCGAGCTCTTCTTCGGAGCCCCCGCCGCGCTCATCATCCTCCTGCTCGTCTTCGGCACGGTCGTCGCGGGTCTCCTGCCGCTGATGCTCGCGATCGTCTCGATCATCGTCGCCCTCGCCCTCACCGCGCTCCTCGGCCAGGCGTACGAGCTCTCGGTCTTCGTCGTGAACATGCTCACGGGCATGGGGCTCGCGCTGGGGATCGACTACACCCTGTTCATCCTCTCCCGCTACCGCGAGGAGCGGGCCGAAGGAAGAGAGAAGCCGGACGCCATCGCGGCGGCGGGTGCCACTGCGAGCCGCGCCGTCCTCTTCAGCGGCATGGCGTTCGTGGTCGCGATGTTCGGGCTCGTGCTCGTCCCGAGCTCGATCTTCCGCAGCCTCGCGGCCGGAGCCATCCTGGTCGCCATCGTCTCGGTCATCGCCGCGCTTACGTTGATGCCCGCCGTCCTCGGCGTCCTCGGCGACCGCGTGAACGCGCTTCGCCTCCCCTTCTTCGGCCGGGTGGCCGAGCGCTCCACGGGCGAGGGTCGCTTCTGGGGCGCGATCGCGCGAGCGGTCATGGGCCGTCCCGTCGTGAGCCTCGTGGTCGCAGCCGCGCTCCTCATCGCTGCGGCCGTGCCGGTCCTCTCGCTCGAGACCGGCTCGTCCGGGATCGGCACGCTTCCGGACCGCTTCGAGTCGAAGCAGGGGTTCCTACTGCTGAACGAGGAGTTCCCCGGCCAGACCACCGACCCGGTCTCGGTCGCCGTCTCCGGGGATCTGACCGACGCCGAGGTGCAGGCCGCAATCGGGCGCCTCACGACCGGGGTCGAGCAGCATCCCCGCTTCGGCGACCCGGCGGTGGAGGAGAGCGACGCCGGCCGAGTCGCGAGAATCACCTTCCCGGTCGCGGGCGACTCGATCAGCGAGGGAGCGATCGAGGCGGTTCGCGACCTCAAGACCAAGATTATTCCTCAGGCGTTCGAGGGGGTGGAAGCCGAGGCGCTAGTGGCCGGCGCGACGGCCGAGGAGCTGGAGTACCACGACTCCGTCGCGTTCTGGCTTCCCTACGTCTTCCTCTTCGTGCTCGGCGTCTCCTTCGTGCTCCTCACGATCGCCTTCCGCTCGATCGTCGTGTCGGCGAAGGCAATCGTCCTGAACCTGCTCTCGGTGGGCTCCGCGTACGGGCTGCTCGTGCTCGTCTTCCAGAAGGGCGTCGGCAACGAGATCTTCGGCTTCGAGCAGGCCGAGACAGTCGAGGCGTGGGTGCCGCTCTTCCTCTTCGCAGTCCTCTTCGGGCTCTCGATGGACTACCAGGTGTTCCTGCTCAGCCGCATCCGTGAGCGCTTCGTCCTGACTGGCGACAACAGGCATGCGGTCGAGTTCGGGATCGTCTCGACCGGGCGCCTCATCACCGGCGCAGCGCTCATCATTATCGCCGTCTTCTGGGGCTTCGCCATGGGCGACCTGATCATGTTCCAGCAGATGGGCTTCGGTGTCGCGGTCGCGCTCCTCCTCGACGCCACGATCATCCGCTCCGTGCTCGTTCCCGCGACGATGACGCTGCTCGGCCGCTGGAACTGGTATCTGCCTTCCTGGCTCGCCTGGCTCCCGGACGTGCACGTCGAGGGCCACGAGGACGAGCCCCGCCGCGCCGCACCCGCCCCCGGGCGCTAGGCACTAGACCCCAGGCCTGCCCGAAAGGGGGGTGATCTCGTGCCGTTCCGAACCTACGGTGAGAGCGGTGGTCAGCCGGAGCCGCTCAGCCGCCATTGCCGTGATCGGCTGCGCCTGCGCGCTTGCTGTCGCGGGCGGCACGTCGCGGGCGCAGGCCGGGCCGGCCCCGCCCGCCGCAGACGCCGTCCCCGGCGAGCTGATCGTCGGCTGGAAGGTGGGGGTGTCACGCGCGGAACGCGCCCGCGCGCTCGACGGGCTGGGCGTGCGGCGCACTCAGCGGCTCGGGCGGATCCGGGCGGCGCTCGTGAAGGTTGCGCCCGACCGCGTCCAGGCCGCGCTGGCGGAGCTCCGGCGTGACCGTCGGGTTCGCTACGTCGAGCCGAACTACCTCCTGCACGCCGCCGACCACCCCGGCGTGCCGAACGATCCCGCCTTCCACGAGCTCTGGGGTCTCGACAACTTCGGCCAGGTCGTCGCGGGCGTCCCGGGCACGCCGGACGCGGACGTGGACGCAGAGGAAGCCTGGGCGGTCACAACCGGGAGCGCCGGCGTCGTCGTCGGCGTCCTCGACACCGGTATCGACTTCGGCCATCCCGATCTTGCCTCGGCAAAGTGGGTCAACTCAGGCGAGGACTGCGCCGGCTGCCGGACGAACGGCGTGGACGACGACGGAAACGGCTACGTCGACGACTGGCGCGGCTGGGACTTCGTGTCGAACGACAACAACCCGACCGACGACAACGGGCACGGCACGCACGTGGCCGGCACGATCGGCGCCCGCGGGAACGACGGCGTGGGCGTCGTCGGAGTCAACTGGGACGTGCGCCTGCTGGCGCTGAAGTTCCTGAACGCGTCGGGCTCGGGCACGACCGCGGACGCGGTGGAGGCCCTCCAGTACGCGACCGCCAAAGGCGTGCCCGTGACGAACAACTCCTGGGCGGGCTCCCAGTTCTCGCAGGCGCTGCTGGACGCGCTCCGCCAGGCGGACGCGGCCGGCTCGCTGTTCGTCGCTGCGGCCGGAAACAGCTCCGCCAACCTGGAGACGACGCCCGACTACCCGGTTGCCTACGGCGTGCCGAGCATCCTCACGGTCGCCGCGACCGACTCCAACGACGTCAAGGCCTGGTTCTCGAGCTACGGAATGCGAAGCGTCGACCTGGCGGCGCCGGGCGTAAACGTCTACTCGAGCTGGACCGATGGGACGTACCGGCACGCCTCGGGCACCTCCATGGCGACGCCGCACGTCGCCGGCGCGGCCGCGCTGGCGAAGGCCGCCTTCCCGGGCGCGAGCGGCGTCGGTCTGAGGGCGCTGCTCCTCCGGACAGTGGACGCGAAGAGCGGCCTGGCCCCGTACACGCTCACGGGCGGTCGGCTGAACGCCGGCTCGGCGGTCGCGTGCGCCGGCGAGCCCAAGGCGTGGATCGAGTCTCCCGCTCCCGGGTTCACGGCGCTCGTGGGCGACGCCGTGAAGGTGACTGTGCTCGCCGCGCGCTGCGCGGATCCCTCGGGCGTCGCGGTGAGCGCAACCGTCAACGGCGCGCCCCTCGCGCTCGCCCCCCGGGGAGACGGCCTCTACACGGCGACCTTCGCGGCCGTGGAGGCCGGCGGGCTGACCATCTCGGTCGACGCTGAGGCCGGCGGTCTCGTGGACTCACGCTCGGTGAGCGGCGTAGTCTCGTCTTCGTACACGATCGGGCCCGGCGGAGATCCGCTCACCCTCTCGCTGGCGGCGAACGAGAACGCCAACGTGCGCTTCGACGGGGTGGCCGGTCAGCGCATCGCGCTCGAGTTGAGCGGCGTGACGATCGGCCCCTCCACCTGCTGCAGCTCGCGCGTTTCCGTCCTGCGCCCGGACGGGACCGCGCTCATGTCTCCGGCGTACTTCGGGACGTCGGGCGGGTTCGTGGACACGCGCACGCTCCCCGCTTCGGGGACGTACACGATCGTCGTCGACCCGCAGGGCTCGTCAGCGGGGAACGTGACGCTGACGCTCCACGACGTGCCTGCGGATGCGGCTGCGACGATCGTGCCGGGTGGGCCGGCGGTCTCGACGGGGGTGACGACCCCGGGACAGAACGCTCGCGTCACGTTCCAGGGGGTTGCCGGGCGGCGGGTCTCGCTGGAGCTGACGGGCGTGACGATCGGGACTTCGACCTGCTGCGGCGCCCGCGTCTCGATTCTGCGCCCGAGCGGGACGGCGCTCGTCTCCCCGGCGTACTTCGGGACCTCTGGCGGGTTCGTGGATACGAGGACGCTGCCGGAAAGCGGCGCCTACACGATCGTTCTCGATCCCAATGCAGCGGCCACCGGAAGCGGGACGGTGACGCTCCACGACGTGCCTCCCGACGCGGCTGGGACGATCGTGCCGGGCGGGCCGGCGGTCTCGACGGGAGTGACAACTCCGGGGCAGAACGCCCGGATCGCCTTCGAGGGGGTTGCGGGGCGGCGGGTCTCGCTGGAGCTGACGGGTGTGACGATCGGGACGTCGACCTGCTGCGGCGCTCGTGTCTCGATTCTGCGCCCGAGCGGGACGGCGCTCGTGTCGCCGGCGTACTTCGGGACGTCGGGCGGATTCGTGGACGCGCAGGCGCTGCCGGAGAGCGGCACCTACACGATCCTCCTCGATCCCGACGGGAAAGCGGTCGGGAGCGCCACCGCCACGCTTCACGACGTTCCTCCGGACGTGACGGGCAGCGTGGCGACCGGCGGCGATCCACTTTCGGTCACCATGACGACACCCGGCCAGAACGCACGGATCACCTTCGCGGGCACGGCCGGAAGGGCGGTGACGCTGCGCCTCTCGGCGGTCACGATCGGCACCTCGACCTGCTGCGGCGCCCGCGTCTCGATTCTCCGCCCGGACGGGACCGCGCTCGTCTCGCCGACCTACTTCGGCACGTCGGGCAAGACGCTGACCGCGACGCCCGCCACGACCGGGACCTACACCGTCGTGGTCGACCCGCAGAAGACGGCGACCGGCGCGGTAACGCTCGAGCTGGATTGACCGTCCCCGCTCTATAGGCCAGGCTCGTCCGGGTAGTGGCGCCCGTGATAGCTGATCAGCGTGCAGAGGAGTCCCGTCAGCGCGACGCCGGGGCCGACCTCGAGGAGCAGTCTCGCCTCGTCTGAGCGCTCGACGCCCGTCACGAGGCCGCCAACGCAGATCCAGACAGACGAGAGGATGGGTGGGAGGAGCAGGAGGATCACCGTCCAGTCGTGCCACGGCCGCCCGCGTGCCGTCCAGAAGAGGTAGTCGGCCGCCACGAGGGCGGCGACGATCGCAGCCGGGAGGATGCCCGTGAGCACCTCGCGGGAGCCTGCCGCAACCCAGAGTGCCACCGCGACGCTCGCGAGCGTCAGGTAGCGGGGCATGGAGAGCCGCTACCTCGTGCGCGAAAAGCGCTGGACGGCCTCGAGCAGCTCACGGCTCTTCTCCTCGGCGACCTCCGGGTCGCCGGAGGAGAGCGCGCCCGAGACGCAGTGGCTCACGTGGTCGTCGAGCACCTGAAAGGCGAGGCTCTCGAGCGCGGTCGTCACCGCCCCGATCTGCGTGAGGATGTCGATGCAGTACCGCTCCTCCTCGACCATGCGCTCGATCCCCCGCACCTGGCCTTCGATGCGGTGCAGGCGCTTCACGAGCGCCTCCTTGTCCGACACGTAGCCGTAGGTCTCGCTCATGCAAGCTCCCGGGGGCTCGTGAACCGCCGCAGCCGCAGCGAGTTCGTGACGACGAAGAGGCTCGAGAAGGCCATCGCCGCCGCGGCGACGATCGGGTTCAGGAGACCGGCGACCGCGAGTGGGATCGCGGCGACGTTGTAGGCGAAGGCCCAGAACAGGTTGCCCTTGATCGTGGCGAGCACCCGGCGGGAGAGCCGGATCGCGTCTGCGGCCGAGCGCAGGTCGCCCGACACGAGCGTGATGTCGCTCGCCTCGATGGCCACGTCCGTCCCGGTGCCGATGGCGATCCCGAGGTCGGCCTGCGCCAGCGCTGGGGCATCGTTGATGCCGTCGCCGACCATGGCGACCACCCGGCCGCGGCCTGCTTCGCGACCGCGTTGCTGCAACTCTTTGATCTTGG
>JBOHAJ010000007.1:0-5808 GCA_050697715.1 Gaiellaceae bacterium | reverse complement strand
CGAGGACGCAGCAGGGCGCAGCTTTGCAGCCGCCAGAAGTGCGGTGGGCATTGCTGGATGGGGCACTAGCCGGTTCCTCCCAGGGCGGCACCCTCGGACGGCGCCGTGGTTGTCGGGGTCGTGGTGGTCGGCGTCGTCGGCGTTGCTGTGGCGGCGGCGTCCGTGGAAACCGGGGCGTAGACGTAGGCGGAGACGGTCAGCGCCGCCTGGACTTCCGGGAACTCGTCGCGGCCCTCCTGGATGACGACCGACTCGAGCGCGAAGAGGCGGCCCTCGGCCTCGAGCTCGCCGTCCTGGACAATCACGAGGTTGCGCAGGCGGAAGAGGAAGTCGGTGAGGTCGTAGAAGTTCCCCTCGAAGGTCAGGTTGATCGGCACCCGCGAGAAACCGGCCGCGGGCACCGGCTCGAGCGGCGAGATCGAGATGAACTCGATGCCGGCGGCCGAGGCGACGTTGTTGAGCTCGAGGATGATCCCCGGCATGTCGTCCTCGTCAGGCATGGCCTTCGTCAGCCGGAAGAGATCGGCGACGCGGATCTTCACGCCCGTCGCCTTCGGCGTCTGGCGAGCGGCCATGGCCGCGTCGATCTCGGTCTTGAGCTGCGCGATCTCCTCGTCGAGCCGACCCGCCTCGTCCTGCTTCGGCTTGAGCACGAGGAAGTAGGCGACGGCCGCGACGATGAGGAGCGCCGGGACGAGGACGACCGCGATCGGCAGCTGGCGCTTCACAGCGGCTCCCCCTGCGGGCTGACGGTGGCGATGATCGCGAAGGCAAAGGCGGTGCCGTCGTCGTTCTGGGTGCTCGACTGGAGCTTGACCTCGCTCAGCTCGGGAACGACGGCCAGGCGCGAGAGCAGGCGCGCGACGCTCGCCTGCGTGTCGGCAAAGCCGCTGATCGTGAACGACGCGGCTCCCCCAGCGGCCGGCTGCCCATCTGGCGTCGTGCCGTTGCTGGTGGCAGCCGAGAGGCTCGTGAGCCAGACGTCATCAGGAAGGACGAGCGCGAACTCCCGCAGGATCCGGTCCCAGGCCACGCGGTCGGTGAGCGCGGCCGAGAGCGCGGCCGTGCGCGGCGCGCTCTCTCCGGCCAGGGCGTTCTCGCCCTTCTTCGGCGTCGGCTCCGGCGGCACCTCGAGCGCGGCGAGTTGGGCGCGCAGGTCGTCGCGCTCGCTCGTTCCCTGGGCCACGCCGGCGTTGAGGAGGATGTAGCCGCCTCCGAGGCCGGCGAAGACGAGGAGGCCGACGAGCGCCACGAGGATGTGCGCGGCCGGGAGCGTCGAGCGCTTCTCACGGGCCTCCTCCCCCGGGAGGAGGTTGAAGGCCCGCATGAGCGGCACCGCGGGGAGCGCGGGACCCGCCTTCTCGGCCGCCTCCTCCCTCGGCGCGCGCGGGGCCTTCGGCTCTTTCGGCTCCTTCGTCTTGCGCTCGAACAGACGCTTGCGGGGGCGCTCGGGCTTCTCCGCCTTCGGCTCCTCCCCCGCGCTCGGCTCCTTGGGCCCGCGGCGGAAGAGGTCGGAGAGCTTGATCTCCTTCTTCAGGTCGACGCCCATGTCCTAGAGGGCCATCCCGAGGCCGATCGGAACCGTGTGGGAGGGGTTCGGGACACCACCCTTGAGCTTCCTGCCCACGGCGACCGCGACGGTCGGGTCACCCACGCGCACGGGGACGCCGATGAGCCGCTGGAGCTCCACGGCGAGCCCCGCGAGCTGAGCGGTGCCCCCGGCGAGGACGACTTCGCGGATCCCGAGCGAGTCCGGCTGGCCCTGGTAGAACTGGAGCGACGAGATGAGCTCGCGGCCGAAGCTCTGGAGCGCCGTCCGGAGCGCGTCGCGTCCGTGGGCGGCCTGCTCGAGCGTGAGCCCCTCCGGAACGGCCTCGCCCTCGAGCCCGAGCTCGATCTTCAGGCGTTCGGCGGTGTCGATGTCCACCTCGAGAGCTCGGCCGACGGCGATCGCGAGCGAGTTCCCGCCCCAGTCGAGGACTCGCGTGAACTCGCACGTGAAGCCGTCGGAGACGGCGAGAACGCTGCGGTCCGCCCCGACGGAGGCCGCGACGAGCGCGCTCCGCTCGACGCTGCCCAGCGGCGGCACCGCGGGCGTGAGCGCGCGCAGGAGCGCGAAGGCCTCGAGGTCGATCCCCACCAGGCGAAGACCGGCCAGGCGGCAGGCCTCTGCGTACCCCTGGACGAGGTCGCGGTAGGCGACGACGAGCAGCACCCGCTTGCTCGGAGTGCCTTCCGCGTCGGCGCCCTCGGAGAGAACCTGGAAGTCGAGCACGGCCTGGTCGATCGGAATCGGGAGCGCCTCCTGGGCGCGGAAGCGGACCGCGTTGGCGAGCTGCTTGGGATCGCCGATCCCGTTCACCTCGATGGTGCGGACGCCGATGCGGTTGTTGGCGAGACCCACGCGCACGTTCCGCTTCGGAAGCTTGTGGCGCTTGAAGAAATCCTTGAGCGCAGCGGCAAGCACGACGACGTCCCGCACCTCGCCGCCGGCGATGACCCCGCGCGGCAGGGACATCTCGGCGATCTGGAGGAGCTCGGCCGAGCCGTTCACCGACATGCACGCCGCCGTGAGGCGCGAAGCGCCGAGCTTGAGACCGACCACCTGCTTCGCCATTGGCCTCAGCTCCCCGCTACCCGGAGGGTCGGGGACGATTCGTCGACGGCGATGCCCGCACGCTTGAGCAGGCCGAGCAGCTGATCGGGGCGGCTCGAGCGGCCGAGCGCGATCTCCTTCGCGACCTTGCCGCGCAGGACCAGGTCCGCGAGGGACTGCTCGAGCGTCTGCATCCCCCGCGCCGTGTTCATCTGCATGATCGAGTAGATCTGCTCGACCTTCGCCTGGCGGATGAGGTTCCGCACGGCGTCGTCCGGCAGGAGGATCTCCAGCGCCGGCACGCGGCCGCGGCCGTCGACCGTCGGCATGAGCGTCTGCGTGACGATCCCCTGGAGCGTGGCCGCAACCTGGATGCGGACCTGCTCCTGTTGGGCGGCCGGAAACACGTCGATCAGGCGGTCGACGGTCGAGGGAGCGTCCTGCGTGTGCAGGGTGGCGAAGACGAGGTGTCCGGTCTCCGCCGCCGTCAGCGCGGTCGAGATCGTCTCGAGGTCGCGCATCTCGCCGAGGAGGATCACGTCCGGGTCCTGGCGGAGGGCCCCGCGCAGCGCCTCGGCGAAGCTGACGGCGTCGGGTCCGATTTCGCGCTGGTTGACGACGCAGCGCTTGTGCCGGTGGAGGAACTCGATCGGGTCCTCGATGGTCATGATGTGGTCTTCGCGGGTGCGGTTGATCTCGTCGATCACCGCGGCAAGCGTCGTCGACTTGCCCGAGCCCGTCGGGCCGGTGACGAGCACGAGGCCGCGCGGCTTCGAGGCGAGCTCGCGGAGGACCGAGGAGAGGCCGAGGTCCTCGAGCGTCCGGAGCTCGGCGGGGATGAGGCGGAAGGCGGCGCCGAGACTCTCGCGCTGGAAGTAGACGTTGACGCGGAAGCGGGCCAGGCCGGGGATCGAGTGGGAGATGTCGATCTGCCGCTTGATCTCGAAATGCTTCTGCTGCTCGGTCGAGAGGATGCGGTAGAGCATTCGCTGGGTGTCCTCGGGCGCGAGCCGTCCGAACTCCTGCATCCGCTCGAGGGCCCCGTTCACGCGCACGACGGGCTCGATCCCGACCGTCAGGTGAAGGTCCGACGCACCACGCACGACGACCTGCTCCAGGAGCTGGTCGATCGAGACCGGCGCGGCCGGCCTTTCGGGCGTGGGCTCGTGTGCGGGTTCCAATGGGCCTCCCGCGGCAGCTATCGGCAGCGGCCGGCCATTCCTGAAGGGGACGGGAAGATCCCTCGAACGAGGGGACTCCCGGGCTTCCGCAGCAGCCGATACCTGCCCTGAGCCACTGCACGCCTATTGCTCGAATGGAAGGAGTCCGCTCATGATTAACAGGCTCAGGCAGCGGATCGCGGTCACAGAGCGTCAGGGGGGTTTCACCCTCATCGAGCTCCTGGTCGTGATCATCATCATCGGCATCCTGCTGGCCATCGCGGTGCCGTCGTACCTCGGCTTCCGCGACAAGGCGACGAAGTCGGCCAACCAGGCCAACGTCCGCGCGACGATCCCGGCGGTCGAGACGTTTTCCGGCGACAACGTCGGCTCGACGACGGACGCGGATCTCAACGCCACCACCACCGGCTACGCGGGGATGGACAGGACCCAGCTCCTGAAGATCGACGCGGGTCTCAGCGTGAACGTCCGGATCGTCACTGCGACGACGACCTCGTACTGCATCGAGTCGGGCGCCAACGGGTCGACCTTCGAGTACAAGTACTCGCTCGGCCTCGCGGCTCCGGCCGTCAACGGCCAGGTCACCCAGGCCTCCTGCTAACGCAGAACCGGCAGAAGGTTCAAGAGAGGGCGCGGGAGACCGCGCCCTCTTTCGTTAGGGGAGCAAGCCGTCCAGGCCGCGAGTGAGCCCCACGCGGCCCTCGAGCGCGCGGACGGCCACGAGCGTTCCGGCGACGTAGGGGGCGGGGCTCTCGCCCGGATCGTGGCGAAGGGTCAGACGCTCGCCGGCGGCCGCGAACACGATCTCGGTCGAGACGACGAAGCTCGGCAGCCGCACCGAATGGATCTGGGTTCCCGCGACGGTCGCCCCTCGCGCCTCGATCGGGCCGTGCAGGGTCTCCTTCGGCCTTTCCACGGTGGGCTCGCGGACTTCTCCGAGTCGTTCGGCCAGCTCCCGCGCCGTCCCGCTCGGGACGTCAGGCTTGCCTGCGCTCGCATAGTCGATGATCTCCCAGGCGGCGACGTGCCGAGCCGCCTCGCCGCCGAACCGAAGGAGAAGGGCTGCCAGGAGCGAGAAGTTTCCGGCCGCGATGACGCCGACCCGCTGCTCCCCGGCGCGGCTCTCGATCTCCGAGTAGTCGTCGGCGGTGAGCCCGCTGGAGCCGACGACCACCGAGACCTTGCGTTCGAGCGCGGCGAGCACGTTGGGCTTCACAACGGGGGCGTCGGTGTAGTCGACGAGCACGTCGGTCGCCGTGGCGTCGAGCGCTTCCGCGACGGAGGCGTAGATCGTGCCTTCGCCCGCTTCCCTCACTACGTCCGAGAGGTGCCGGCCGGCGGCCGAGCGGGAGACGCCCGCCACGAGCTCGAGGTCGTCGGCTCGGGCGACCGCAGCCGCGATCGGCTGCCCAGCCCAGCCTGTGATGCCGGCGACGCAGACGCGGGTCATGGCGGAACCCTACGGTAGGCGTGAAGAGGCAGGAGCCCTCTCGTTAAGCCATTTCGCCCGAATGCCGATAGAGGGAAGGTGATGCGGCAGCAACTGCGTCTCCGCGTGCTCCTTCCCGTGGCCGTGCTCGGCCTCCTCGGCGTCGGCTACGGCGCCTTCGCGTACGGGCAGGGGCCGGACGTGCCGGAGAGCATTCCGGTGGCAGCTCCGACGACGACGGAAGCGGCGCCCAAGCCCAAATCGAAGGCCAAGCCCAAGGCGACACCCAAGCCAAAGCCCAAGCACAAGCCGGCGCCGAACCCCACGCTCTCGGCGCTCCAGCGGGAGCTGGACGAGAACGGCGTGGCGGTCGTCGTCTTCTACAACCCGGAGGACGACCGCGACTCGCTCGCCGTGCTCGAAGCCCGGGCCGGGGCGGACGCCGCTAATGCCGGCTTTCTTGCCGTGAACGTGATGAAGGAGACAGCCGTGCGGAGCCTGGCCGCGGCCTTCGAGGTGCTCCGCGCTCCCGCAGTGGTCGTAGTCGTCCCGCCGCGTCGTGTGAAGGCGAGGTTTCTCGAGTACGTCGACCGGGCGACGGT
>JBOHAJ010000006.1:0-2115 GCA_050697715.1 Gaiellaceae bacterium | reverse complement strand
GCGCTCGCCCGCGCGCTCGCGCGCGAGCCCGCCGTGCTCCTGCTCGACGAGCCGCTCGCGGCCTTGGACGCACACACGCGCGCCCGCGTGCGCGCCGAGCTGAGGGAGGTCCTCCACCGGCTGTCGCTCCCCGCCCTGCTCGTCACCCACGACTTCCACGACGCCGCCGCGCTGGCTGAGCGGGTGGGCGTCCTCGCCGAGGGCCGCCTCGTCCAGCTCGGCACCCCGGCGGAGCTCGTCGCCGAGCCGGCCAGCTCCTTTGTCGCCGACTTCACGGGCGGCAACCTTCTTCCCGGGCGCGCGCGGCCGGTCGCGGACGGGCTCACTGAGGTCGTGCTCGAGGACGGGACGCGCCTCGTCTCCACCGACCGGGCCGACGGACCGGTGGGCGCAGTCGTCTACCCCTGGGAGGTGGCAGTGGGCCGAGAGCTCCCGCTCGACTCGACACAGAACCATGTCCGGGGTCCGATCGCGAGCCTCGTCCCGGTGGCGAACCGCGTGCGCGTGAGGGTGGGGCCGCTGACGGCGGAGATCACGGCCGCCTCGGCCGAGCGGCTCGCCCTCCGACCCGGCGAGGTGGTCGTCGCCAGCTTCAAAGCGGCCGGCACGCGCCTCGTGCCGCTCGCATGAGGGAGAATCTCCCCGCGGAGATACTCCGGACCGCGACCGGGCCCAGGCGCACGTCCTCCTCGACGCGCCCGCCCTCACCGAAGGCGCGTGCGCCTGGGCACTGAAGCGGCGTCGCTCGTGTATTAGACGGTCGCGGTTGCGGTCTCCGCCGACTTCTCCTTCAGCCGCTCGATCAGCTCGGCGACGTCGGCGACTTCCTGCTCGAGGTCCTTCTGGTGTTCCTCGAGCGCCCGCAGCCACTCCTCCCGGTTCGGGTAGCGGCGCCCGTGGAAGCCGGGGCCGCACCCGCCCCGGGCGTGGCGTCGGTGACGTCCGTGCATCCCTCTCACCTCCCTTCCCCTTCGTAGCGGGCGAGAAAGGCGTCGATCACGCCGCGAGCCTCGTGCAGGGCCTCGGCCCAGCGGTCGAGGAGGCGGCGACCGGCGTCGGTCAGCTCGTACGTCCGCCTGGCGGGCCCGGGGAGGTCGGCGTCCCATTGGGATGTGACGATGCCCTCCTCCTCGAGCGCGCGCAGGACGCGGTAGAGGTTGCCGACGTCCACGCGAGCGTCGTCGCCGGCCACCTCGGGCAGGCGCTCGATCAGCTCGTAGCCGTGCATCGACCGCTCGCGCAGAAGCAGGAGGAGAGCCGGCTCCACGAAACGCTCGACGCGGGCCTGGACGGCCCAGTGGCCCGGCCGCACGGGGTAGCGGCAGCGGGCGCCGCGGAAGCGAGCGCGTCCTCTCATCCGCTCTTAACAGTCAAACACATATGTAAGAGACTAACACGGCCGCTCCGGCGTCGCCGCGGCGACTCTAGGAGCGCGCCAGGAGCTTTCGCAGCGCGTAGGGGAGGATGCCGCCGTGGCGGTAGTAGTCCCGCTCACGCGGCGTGTCGAGGCGCACGCGCGCGGTGAACTCGACGTCGTCCGCGCGCACTGCCACATCGCGCGCGTCCCCGTTCTCGACCCCCTCGATCGTGAACGTCTCTCGTCCGGTGAGCCCGAGCGAGGCCGGAGTCTCGCCGTCCCGGAACTGGAGCGGCAAGATCCCCATGCCGATCAGGTTGGAGCGGTGGATGCGCTCGTAGCTCTCGGCGAGCACGGCGCGCACCCCGAGCAGTTTCGGCCCCTTCGCCGCCCAGTCGCGCGACGAGCCGGAGCCGTACTCCTTCCCGGCGATCACGACGAGCGGGACGCCCTCCACGCGGTAGCGCTCGGCCGCCTCGAAGATCGTCGTCTCCTCCCCGCTCGGCAGATGAACCGTCCACGAGCCCTCGCTCTCCGGGACGAGCAGGTTGCGCAGCCTGACGTTTGCGAACGTCCCCCGCACCATCACCTCGTGGTTTCCCCGCCGCGACCCATAGGAGTTGAAGTGTTTGCGCTCGACGCCGTGCTCGATCAGATAACGGCCGGCGGGGCTCTCCGGCTTGATCGACCCGGCCGGAGAGATGTGGTCGGTCGTGACCGAGTCGCCGATCATGACGAGGCAGCGCGCGGCGTGGATG
>JBOHAJ010000005.1:0-4746 GCA_050697715.1 Gaiellaceae bacterium | reverse complement strand
CGACGCACAGCGCGGCGGCCCCCACCCCGAGCCACGGCCGCCGGGCCTGGAAGGCCAGCAGCGAGCCGAGCCCGGCCGCCACGCCCAGCGCGTAGGGATACGTGCCCGTGAAGAGGGGAGCGCAGGCGACGACGGCGAAGCCGTAGGAAGGTAGCCGCGCCCGCTCTCCCCACCGGCGCTCGGCGAGCGACGCGAAGAGCGCCGCCGAGGCGACCACGGCGAGCACGGCGAGGACGTCGTTCCCCAGCAGGGCGGCCGGGAAGTAGTAGAGGAGGCTGTAGGAGAAGAGCGGGTAGTGGCCGCCATACCAGAAGGCGTCCCAGACCAGGACTCCCTCCTCGACGAGCTCCGTTCGGTAGAGGTGCGCGGGGAGGTCGCCCGGCGGCGGCCCGAAGACCGCGAGTGGGACGGCGACGACAACTGCGACGAGCGCCGCCCGCGCCGCCTCGCCCGCGGCGAGCAACCCTAGAGTTCCCGGGGTGGCCCGTACTGCGGCTCTCGCTCTCGCGTTCCTCGCGCTCACGGTCGGCGACGCGCAGGCTACGACCTTCCGCGTCGTGGCGGTGCCCGGACTCGGGCTCGAGGTGCTGGAGGAGCTCGCGGAGCGCGGCGCGGTCGGACTGGTCGTCCCGGGCGCCGGTCCGGAGACGAGCCGGGAGATCGCGCTCGCCGCGCTCGAGCGCGGCGAGGTGCGGAACTCGCTCCGCGGCGGGATTCCGGAGGGGGAGCCGCTCGTCGCGGTCGAGGTTGCGGCGACGATTCCCTCCGGCGACGGGCTCGTCGTGGTCGGGATCCCGGACGGGGGCCTACAGTCCAACGACCGCCGCTACCCCGTGGCCGTGATCGGCCTCGGCTTCGAGGGCCTTCTCACCTCCGACTCGACGCGGATCCCCGGGCTCGTGTCGATTGCGGACGTCGCGCCCACGGCTCTCGGCCGGGACGACGGGCTCGGCTTTCAACCGGCCGACGAACCGGCGAACGAACTGCGCAACCTCGACGCGCGCATCGACGAGAAGAACGACGTCCACCCCTGGGCCACCCTGCTGGCGCTCGTCCTGGTCGCGCTCCTCGCGCTCGCGCGTCCGCACGCAGCCCTCGCCGCCTTCGCAGCGCTCCTGGCGACGAATCTCGTGCTCGGCTGGGCCGGCGTCTCGGACGCGTGGGTCGTGCTGCTGGCCGTCGGGCTTGCTGTCCTCGTGGGCGGGCCCCTGCTCGCCGGTCTGCTGGCGACGCCGCTTGCGCTCGGTGTCGCCTTCGCGCTCGTGCTCGGGGCCTACCTGCTCGCCTTCGCGCTCGACGGCACCGTCGTCGCTCTCTCTCCCTTCGGGCCGAGCCAGAACGCACGGTTCTACGGCCTCTCCAACCTGCTCGAGACGCTTCTCCTGGTCCCCGCCCTCGCCGGCGCTGCGCTGCTCGCCCGCCGCTTCGGCGCACCCGGCTTCGCCCTCGTGGCGCTCCTCGCGTTCGTCGTCGTCGCCGGAAATCGCTTCGGCGCGGACGGCGGCGGCGCGGTCGTCCTGGGCGCAGGGTTCGCCGTGCTCACGCTCGGGCTGGCCGAGAGGGCGAGGCTCCGCATCGTCGCAGCCGTGCTCGGACTCGCAGTCAGCCTGATCGGCCTCGATCTCGCAACCGGCGGCTCGAGCCACGTGAGCGACTCGGTACGCGGGGGCCCGGGCGAGCTGGCCGGCGACCTGGCCGACCGCGTCGCGCTCTCCTGGGAGCGGACCACGAGCAGTCCCTGGACCGCCGCCCTCGTCGGCGTGCTCCTTCTCGCCTTCGCTCTCCTCGTGGCCCGTACGGTGAGCCGGGCGGGCTGGAGCCGTGAGGCAGCCCTGCCGCTCGCGCTTGCGGCCGCGCTCGCGACCTCGCTCGTGGTCAACGACTCGCCGAACGACGTCCTCATGGGCGGCCTCGCCGCTTACCTCGCCGTCGAGCGGGGTATGCTTCCCCGCCGATGAGACGGGGCGCCTTCGTCATCCTTGCGCTGCTCGCGGCCCTGACGCCGGCGGTCCTGACCGGCTGCGGCGGCGGCTCGACGGTCTCGCCTGAGCCCGAGACCGTGGAAGGAACGATCGAGCAGAAGACGATCCCGCTCGACCAGGGCGATGCCGCAGCCGGAGAGGCGATCTTCACCGATACCGCGCAGCCCAGCTGCGGCAGCTGCCACACCTACGATCCGGCGGGCACCGACGCTGACATCGGGCCGAAACTGGACGACAGCCTCGCCGACGACGACCCGGAGTCGATCCTCGAGTCGATCGTCAACCCGAGCGCCACGCTGACGGAGGGGTTCACCGACCTGATGCCGAAGGACTACGGCGAGAAGCTGGACGAGCAGCAGCTTGCCGACCTCGTCGCCTTCCTCTCGCAGGGAAGCTGAGGCTCCCGGCCGACTTCCCGCGCGCCGTCGAGGTGCTCGCGTGCGACCTCGACCGCACCCTCATCTGGGAGGACGGACTGCTCCGCCCCCGGACTCGCGCCGCCCTCTCCGCCGCGCGGGACAAGGGGTTGCGGGTGATCGTCGTGACAGGGCGCATGTTCCGCTCGGTCCGCCCCTACCTGGCGGAGGCCGGGCTCACGGACCCGGTGATCTGCTACCAGGGAGCCGTAGTCGCCGACCCCGCGAGCGGCCGTTTCCTGCGCCATCTCCCCATCCCGCTCGAGCCCGCCCGCGAGGCGGTCGCCGCCCTCCAGGAGGAGGGCTTCCACGTCAACTGCTACGTCGGCGACGAGCTCTACGTCGAGCGCCACACGCCCGAGTCGGAGCGCTACGCAGCCTTCCAGAACCTCCCCGTGCACGCCGTAGGCGACCTCCTGGCATGGCTCGACGAGCCGCCAACGAAGCTCGTCACGATCGGCGAGCCTACGCTGCTCGACGGGCTCGAGGCCCGCCTGAAGGAGCGCTTCGACGGCCGCCTCTACATCACGAAGTCGCTCCCGTACTTCCTCGAGCTGGCCAACCCCGACGTGACCAAGGCCGCCGGCCTCGACTTCCTCGCAGAGCGCCTGGGCTTCACTCCGGAGAGCACGGTCGCATTCGGGGACGGCGAGAACGACGTCGAGCTCGTCGAGTGGGCGGGGTACGGCATCGCGGTCGCCAACGCGCACGAGCGCGTGCTCGCGGTGGCAGACTGGGTGTGTCCGTCCGCGGAGGAGGAGGGCGTGGCGCAGGTGATCGAGTCCTTCCTAGACTCAGCGCGATGATCGACATCAAGGCCGCGCGAAACGAGCCCGAGGCCTGGCGGGCCGCGCTCGCCCGCAAGGGGGCGGCGGAGGACTTCGACGCGCTCCTGGAGGCCGACCGGGAGCTGCGGCGGCTGAAGTCGCAGGTCGAGCCGCTCAAGTCGACGACGAAGCTGAAGGGCAAGCCGACACCCGAGCAGCTGGAGGAGCTGAAGGAGGTCAAGGCCGAGATCCAGCGTCTCGAGGAGGCGCAGGCGCAGGCCGAGGATCGCGTGAAGGAGCTCCTCGACCGCATCCCGAACCCGCCCGACCCGAGTGCGCCCGACGGCTTCACGGAGGAGGACGCCGAAGTTCTCCGGACGGTTGGCGAGCCGGCCGCGTTCGGCTTCACCCCGCTCGACCACCTCGAGCTCGGCGAGATCGACATGGAGCGGGCCGCGCGCGTGTCGGGCTCCCGGTTCGCCTACCGCGTGGGTGAGACGGCGCTGCTCGAGCTCGCGCTCTACCGCTTCGCCCTCGACCGGCTCGTGGGCAAGGGTTTCACCCCCGTGCTCCCACCCGTGCTCGTGCGCGAAACGGCCATGTACGGAACCGGGTTCCTTCCCACCGACGAGGTCAACCTCTATCGGATCGAGCGCGACGAGCTGTACCTGACGGGCACGTCGGAGGTGGCGCTGGCCGCGATGCACATGGGCGAGACGCTCGACGCCGACGGGCTGCCCCTCCGCTACGCGGGCTACTCGACCTGCTTCCGTCGAGAGGCCGGCGCGGCAGGGAAGGACACGCGCGGGATGTTCCGCGTGCACCAGTTCGACAAGGTGGAGATGTTCGTCTTCTGCCTGCCCGAGCGGTCGCTCGAGGAGCACGAATACCTCCTCTCTGTCGAGGAGGATCTCGTCGGCGAGCTCGGCGTCCCGTACCGCGTCGTGAACATCGCCGCAGGCGACCTCGGCGGCTCGGCGGTGAAGAAGTACGACATCGAGGCCTGGTTCCCGAGCCAGGAGCGCTACCGGGAGATCACCTCGACCTCGAACACGACCGACTACCAGGCGAGGCGCCTCGGCGTCCGTTTCCGCGGCGAGGGTGGGCTCGAGCCCGTGCACACGCTCAACGGAACCGCCGTGACCGCCCGGCTCCTCCTTGCGATCATGGAGAACTTCCAGGACGAGGGCGGCTCGTACGCCGTTCCTCCGGTGCTCGAGACGTTCGGCGCGCCGCGTAAGATCGCCGCCTCGTAGGGCTACACTCAGGCGCGGGCGGGGTGCCCGAGTGGTTGAAAGGGGCGGTCTTGAAAACCGCCGAACCTGGAGACAGGTTCCGTGGGTTCGAATCCCACCCCCGCCGTTTTCCAAGCGAGTCTGGGCGGATCCTCCCCCGACCCGTTCGCGCTGCGGTTTCGATGACCGGTGGGTTCCGTGCACCGGAGTCCACCGGTATCCTGAGAAGTGCAGTAGTTTAGGTGCTCACTGGCGAATAACTGGCGAACAACCCCACTGTAGTTCGTTGTCCAGCAAGACAAAGCCGCGCAGCCCTTGAGCAAGGGCGAAGTTGATCCGTCAGACG
>JBOHAJ010000004.1:0-4195 GCA_050697715.1 Gaiellaceae bacterium | reverse complement strand
GTGCTGGCGGACTCGACCACCTCGAGCCCGCGGCTGCGGGCGATGAGCGGCGCGTTCACGAAGTTGACCGCCTGCTCGACGCGCCCCTGGAAGACGCCGTTCAACGCGGCGGCGGTCAGGAGCCGCGTGTCGCGCTCGGCCAGGCGGCCGAGGTACACGAGCTCGAGCCGCGTCGGACTCCCGCCGGCGAGCTCGACCGCGAGGCCGCCGAGCTTCGTGGCGAGCGGCAGGTACGGCCGCAGGTACTCGAGGTCCTCCGCCGCCGGGGCCGGCACGTTGACGGCGTTCGTGACGACGCCGCCCTCGAGCGCCGCCGCCACCTGCTCGGCCACGATCAGCCCCGCCCGGTCCTGGGCCTCCTGCGTTGAGGCGCCCAGGTGCGGCGTGACGACGACATTGGGGAGCTCGAGGAGCGGCCCGGAGTACGGCTCCTCGGAGAAGACGTCGAGCGCCGCCCCCGCGACCTTCCCCGAGCGGAGCGCCTCGACGAGCGCGTCCTCGTCGACGAGCTCGCCGCGGGCGACGTTGATGAGGCGGACGCCGTCCTTCATCCGTCCGAGCT
Organism: Gaiellaceae bacterium; assembly: GCA_050697715.1. Classification (GTDB taxonomy): domain Bacteria; phylum Actinomycetota; class Thermoleophilia; order Gaiellales; family Gaiellaceae; genus DASQWP01. The sequence continues at coordinate 3,633 of JBOHAJ010000004.1, read as the reverse complement.
GCTCGCGCCCGACGACCCCCCGCGTGTCCGCCGTGAGCGTGAGATGGAGCGACACGAAGTCGGACTGCGCGAGCAGGTCGTCCAACGAGTCGGCGCGCGCGACGCCGAGCTCCCGGAACCGCTCGGGGGAGACGTACGGATCGTGCGCGACCACCCGCATCTCGAGCGAGCGCGCGCGGCGGGCGACCTGCTGGCCGATGCGGCCGAAGCCGACGAGGCCGAACGTCTTGCCTGCGACCTCGTGCCCGGCAAAGCTCGAGCGCTCCCAGCGACCCTCCTTGAGCGCCGCATGCGCCTGGGGGATCTGCCGCGAGAGCGCGAGCAGGAGGCCGATCGTGTGCTCCGCCGCCGAGATGACGGTCGACTGGGGCGCGTTCGCGACGACGATCCCGCGCTTGGACGCGGCAGCGAGGTCGACGTTGTCCACCCCCACGCCGGCGCGGCCGATGACCTTGAGCCGGACCGCCCGCTCGATCAGCTCGGCCGTCAGCTTCGTGGCGCTGCGGACGATGATGGCGTCGTAATCGCCGATCTTCTCGGCGAGGTCACCGTCCGTGTCGACGTCCACGTCAAAGCGGCTGCGGAGGAGCTCGACGCCCTGGTCGGCGATCTGCTCGCGGATCAGGACTCTCACACGCTGACCGGGCCGGCGTGCGCCTCGAGCGCGGCCGAGACCGCGACGCCCCGCTCGACCTCCGCGCCGGCCTCGACCAGCGCGACTTCGAGCGCGGCCAGCGCCGTCGTGATGTCGTAGACGTCCACGTAGCCGATGTGTCCGATCCGGACGATCTTCCCCTTGACCTCGCCCTGGCCGCCGATGATCGTGACGCCCGAGCGCTCTCGCATGGAGAGCACGATCGCGCTCCCGTTCACGCCTTCGGGCATGCGGATCGCCGTGACGACGGCCGACCGGTCCTCGTCCGGCGAGAAGAGCTCGAGCCCCATCGCTCTCACGCCGGCCCGACAGGCACGCCCAAGGCGGAGATGGCGCTCGTACGCGCCCTCCAGCCCCTCGCGCAGGATGAGGTCGAGCGCGACGTCGAGCCCGCGGACGAGGGAGATGGCCGGCGAGAAGGGGTTCTCGCCCTTCTCCTGGGCGACGCGCGTGGTCTCCCAGTCGAGGTAGTAGCGCGGCGAGGTCGCCGTCCGCGCGGCCTCGAAGGCCGCGGGCGAGACGGAGGCGGCGGCGAGCCCGGCCGGGCACATGAGCGCCTTGTGCGAGCTCGTCAGGACCACGTCGAGCCCCCACGCGTTGCTCTCGAGCGGCACGGCGGCGAGGCTCGAGATCGCGTCCACACAGACGAGCGCGCGCGAGCCGGAGAGGCGCTCGGCGATCGCCTGGAGGTCGGAGACGACCCCCGTCGAGGTCTCCGAGTGCGTCACGTAGACGGCCCTGGCGTCCCCGATCTTCTCCAGGCGCGCGCCGACCTCGTCCGGATTCGGCGCCTCGCCCCATGCGTAGCGCAGGTGCTCGACCTCGCAGCCGAACGCGCGGGCGATCGTCGCCCAGCGCTCGCCGAAGTAGCCGTGGGAGACGACGAGCACCCGGTCGCCCGGCGAGCAGAGATTCGAGACCGCCGACTCCATCGCCGCCGTCCCCGCACACGTGAAGACGAGCACCTCGTTCTCGGTGCGAAAGACCGTCTGGAGCCGCTCGACCACCCGCGCGAGGATCTCCCGGAACTCGGGCGTCCGATGGTGGATCATGGGCACGGCGGTGGCCGCGAGCACCTCCGGCGGCACGGGGGTGGGCCCCGGAGTCACGAGGTAGCGCTTCTCCGGCATTCGAGCTGAGGTTAACTGACGGGGTGGAAGCCCTGCTCGCCTTCGCCGCCGCCCTCCTCACCCTCCGTCTCGCAGGCGATCTCGCGCGCCGGTGGCGAGCGCGCCGGGCGCCCCAACTCGCCGCCTGGTCGGCCTCGCTCCTCGCCTACGCAGTCGCCTCGGGAGCCCTCGCCTGGGGCGCCGCGGCGGGCTGGGACGACGTCACCTTCCGCGTCTACTACCTCTTCGGCGGCCTCCTGACGGCGCCGCTCTTGGGCGTCGGCTCCTTGCTTCTCGTCGGCGTTCGCTGGGCCACGCCGCTTGGGCTGCTCTACACGGGCCTCGCCCTCGGGGTCGCGATCGCGGTGCCGCTCACCGACCCGGTCGCAGCCGAATCGATCCCGGAAGCGCAGGAGCACCTCGAGCTCGTGCCGGCACGCCTCGTCGCGATTCTCGGCAACAGTCTCGGCACGCTGGCCGTGGCCGTGGTCGCCGTGCTCACGATCCGACGGCGGCCGCTCGGGAACGCCCTCATCCTCGCGGGCCTCGCCGTGGCGGCGGCGGGAAGCGGCGCGGCAGGCCTCGGAGTGGCCGAGACGGCCGCCTTCACGGCTGCGGCGGCGGTCCTCCTCTACGCCGGCTTCCTCGCCCCGGCTCCCGAGCGAAGGATTGATATCGCCCGCGCCGGGTAAGAGACTGACGCCACGAAAGGGACTTGGGGAGGGGGAATTTGCCCGTGCCTGCGGCGTTTCTGCACCGCCTCGGGAGACCGGCGCTCGAGCGCGGGCGCGCGCCCCCGCCCCCCAGGCTCTCGTCACTCGACCTTGGGAGGTAGGCACATGAGAGTTTCATTCCGAGTCCTTCTTCCGGCTGTGCTCGCGCTGGGGCTGCTCGTTGGCACCGCCGGCGCGACGCACGTCCCGGACCAGAGCCTCAAGATGAGCGCGGTCTTCACGTCTCCGAACCAGTCGATCAACTCGGACTTCGCGTTCTGGGGGAAGTACGCGTTCTCCGGCTACTACACGGGCGATGCCGGGGTCCCGGCCGGTACCCCGCCCCGCGGTGGAGTGCGGATCTTCGACATCTCGAATCCGGCGGCTCCGCGACTGGTCAAGGACGTGCAGTGCGACGGCCTGCAGGCCGACCCGATCGTCTGGGACCGCAACGGCAACGGCGTGCCCGACCTGCTCATGCTCGCGGTGGACCGCACGATGACGAGTCCGGAGTGTGGAGCCCCCCGCAGCTTCACGGCTACCGGAGCGGCGTTCCACGGCGATCCGACCGGCTGGGAGGGCGTGCGAATCTTCGAGATGAGCGACGATCCGGCGAACCCCTTCGCCACCGTCCGGCAGGTGAAGGCCGTGTACACGGACTGCGGCGCGCACACCATCACGCTGTGGCAGGGGATGGCCGACCAGGGCAAGCTGATCGTGTACGTGTCGTCGTATCCGCTGCGGCCGGGGCCGACGTGCGGTGACCCGGAGTACCTGAACACGGCCAACCCGTACGACGGGGACCCTGGGAGCCCCGCGAATCCGATGCACGGCGTGATCCAGGTCATCGAGGTGCCGCTCAATAACCTTGCGGCGGCCAGGGAGATCGCCCAGCCGGCGATCAGCTACCCGGGTGACCCGGACGGCCGGATGGAGTGGTGTGAGAAGGGTCTCTGCTCGCCCGCGTTCGAGCCGGCCGCGGTGGCCTGCCACGACATCGTCGTCCACCTGGAGCACAACCTGGCCGGCGGCGCCTGCGCCGAGCAGGGCCAGGTGTGGGAGATCGACCCGTCCACCGGGGTTCCGGACACGGAGAACCCCATGCTCGTGGGCGACGACGAGGTCAGCTCGGGCGGCACCGGGAACATCCCGGGGG
>JBOHAJ010000003.1:0-3327 GCA_050697715.1 Gaiellaceae bacterium | reverse complement strand
AAGTTTCCCCAGCCCGAGCTCGGTCCCTGGGTGGAGGGCTCGCAAACGGTCGGGACGGACTACAAGCCCCCGGTGCTCGAGGGCTGGGAGCCGCCCGCCCACTAAGCATCCGGCCTTCGCGGGGCCGTTCGCTCCCCCTGTCCCTTTCGGCCTCGTCCGGGGTCTGACCCCGGACGTGTCGCGTTGAAACTGGTCCGGACTGAGGGCGGGCCGCCGGAATGGGCTCTCGGCGGCCCCGGCCGTGGCCGCGGAGGACATGGCGCGGGTCTGACCCCGGACGTGGCCCGTCAAGGCACGGAGGGCGAGACGAGTTGTCGCCCGCCCCGCCCTCCCGCTTCCCGGGGAATCCTGTCGGCGGCCGTACTCGCCGCGCTCGCCTCTCCATACGCGACCGCGTCGTCAGCGGATTCCACGAGCGGCCCGGTCAAGGTCGGAGACCTTCAGATGGATGTGGCCCATCTCGGTACGAGGATCGATGGGCTCGCGTGCGGTTTCCGTCATGCGAGCAGTTTGTCCGCTTCCGCCAGGGTCAGGCCGCGGAGGGCGAGCGTCGTGCGACGGCGGAGGATGTCCTCGGCCGTGCAGGCCCACTCGCGCCGGCGCGCGTAGACGACCTGCGCGGCGATGTCCGGCGCGTCCGGGTGGAGACGCTGGAGGAGCGCCGGGTTCTCGCTCGCCAGGGACACGACCTCCTCCGCGAGGCTCCCATAGAGGTGGACGAGGTGCGAGCGCACGGCCCCGTCGAGCTCGGGCCGGCTCCGCGCCAGCCTTGCGCTCGCCTCAGCCAAGCCGGACGCGCCCGAGAGGGGGACGGGGGCGCGGTCGGTGGCTGTCACGCCGAGGGAGGCGAGCGCTTGCAGGGCGATCCGCCTGTACGTCGTGAGCTTCCCGCCGGCCACGCTGAGCATCCCGGCGGGACCCCGGAGGAACACGGTCTCGCGGCGCGCGGTCGTCGTCGCGCCGCCTGCTCCAGGCAGGACGCGCAGTCCGGCGAAGCGGGACCGCACCAGCTCCTGCCGGAGCAGCTCCGGTTCCAGGGCGAGCGACGCTTCCTCGAGGATCCGGCGCACGTCCTCGTCCGTCGCCTCGACCGTGTCCGGGTCGCCGCGGTAGAGCTCGTCCGTCGTCCCGAGCAGGAGCATGCCCTCCCAGGGGACGGCGAACGAGACCCGCACTCCGTCGTGCGGGATGGTGAGGGCGGCCGACCACGGCTCGGGGAGCGAGAGGAGGACGTGCGCGCCCTTGCTCAACCGGCTCGACAGCCGCGCCCGGGGGTCCTCGAGGCGGCGGACGCGGTCGACCCAGGGTCCTGTCGCGTTGACCACCGCGCGGGCGGACACGGGCACGCCGCCGACCTCCGCGCCGGCGACGCGTCCACGCTCGATCCGGAGGGCCGTGACCTCCGCGTGGTTCAGCACGGTCGCCCCGAGGTCGGCCGCCGCGCCGAAGTCGCCCTTGTCCACGAGCGCGACGGCGAGACCCGCCCGGGCCGTCTCGTTGGCGATGCCCGCGCCGACGATGCCTCCACCGATCACCAGGACGTCGAACTGCCGCGAGGAGAGCTCCTCCAGGCGCGGGCGCGCCAGCTCAGCTCCGGAGCGGGTTCGTCCACGCCGTGCCCCCGTGCGCGTGGGGGCACTACGCGACGGCGGCCGTCTCGAGCTCGGGGATCGCCGCCAGGAGCTCCCGCGTGTACGGGTGGGTCGGGGCGGCGAACAGGCGCTCGGTGTCGCCTTCCTCACAGACCTCGCCGTTCCTCATCACGAGCGCGCGCGAGGCGATCGTCCGCACGACGGCGAGGTCGTGGCTGACGAAGACGACGGCCGTTCCGAACCCGGCCGAGAGCTCGGCGATCAGCTCGATGATCGTCGCCTGGACGGAGACGTCGAGCGCGGACGTGACCTCGTCGCAGAGGAGGACGGACGGGCGCGCTGCGAAGGCCCGCGCGATCGCGACGCGCTGCTTCTGGCCGCCGGACAGCTCCACGGGGTACCGGTGCAACACCTCGCGCGGTAGCTTCACGGCCTCCATGAGCTCGAGCACGGCTTTCCGCTCGTCCGCACGTCGGACGTCGTCGCGGAAGAGCCGGATCGGTCGCCGGATCGTCTCGAACACCGTGTGCCGCGGGTTGAGCGAGGAGTCGGGGTTCTGGAAGACGATCTGGAGCTCGCGGCGGACCGAGCGCGGGCGCTTGACGGCGTTCGGGGCGAGCGTCTTCCCGCGCAGGCTGATCGTGCCGCCGGTGGGAGGAAGCAGGCCCGTGATCGCCCGCAGGAGCGTGGACTTCCCGCTGCCGCTCTCCCCGACGATCCCGAGCGTCTCGCCGCGGACGAGGTCGAAGGAGACGTCGCTGACTGCCGCGCCGGCAGCCTTCGCGTAGCGACAGGAGACGCCGACGACCTCGAGCAGCGTCTCGGGCGCCTCCTGGGCGGACGCGAGAGCCGCCACCTGAGCCGGTCGCGCGGCGATCTCCTCCGCGCGGATGCAGCGCGCGCGGTGGCCGCCGCCGAGATCGCGCAGCTCCACGTGCTCGAGGCGGCAGGCGTCGACGACGTGGGGACAGCGCGGAGCGAACGAGCAGCTCTCCCGCACGACCTTCGCCGGCGGCCGGCCCGGAATGCCCCCGACGGCACGCCCCACGTGCGCGCTCGGCACCGCGGCGATCAGCGCCTGCGTGTAGGGGTGCCGCGGAGCGCCGGCAACAGCTCTCGCAGTCGACTCCTCCACCACCTCGCCCGCGTACATGACGGCGAGCCTGTCGGCGATGGTGCCGAGGAGCGCGAGGTCGTGGCTCACGTAGAGGGTCGCGACGCCCCAATCCTTCACGAGGGCGCGCAGCAGGCGCGAGATGCGCGCCTGCGTCGTCACGTCGAGGCCGGTGGTCGGCTCGTCGAGGAGCAGGACCTGGGGCGTGCACGAGAGTGCGATCGCGATCGCGATCCGCTGCTGCTGGCCGCCGGAGAACTGGAACGAGTAGCGGGACAGCGCAGCCTCGGGGTCCGGTAGTCCCATCTCGCGGAGAAGCTCGATCTGGCGCTTCCGGAGTGCCGCGCCGCGGAGCCCCATGTGGACGGCCAGCGGCTGTGCGAGCTGGCGGCCGACCGGGATGGCAGGGTTCAGCGCCGTCGTGGCGCTCTGGGCGACGTACGACACGCGGCGGCCCCAGATTGCCCGCAGCTTCCGCGTGTCGAGGGTGAGCAGGTCGACGCCGTCGAGGAGAGAGGTTCCGCCGAGGATCCGGGTGCCCGGCGAGCGGTACCCCATCGCCGCGAGCGCGGTCGTGGACTTGCCGCATCCCGACTCCCCGGCGAGGCCGGTGATCGTGCC
>JBOHAJ010000002.1:0-3116 GCA_050697715.1 Gaiellaceae bacterium | reverse complement strand
TCGTGCGCCCGGGAGGCCGGATCGCAGCTCTCGAGTTCCACGTCCCGCGGAACGCGCTCGCGCGCGTTTCGTGGGAGGGATACGTTCGACTCGGCTTGCCTCTGCTCGGCCGCATGGCTTCGCCGGGCTGGGGCGACGTCGGGCGTTTCCTCGGGCCCAGCATCCGGGGCCTCTACGCCTGGTACCCACTGGAGCGCCAGCTCGAGGACTGGCGTGCGGCGGGGATCGAGAACGTGCGGACCAAGGCTCTCAGCCTCGGAGGCGGAGTCGTCATCTGGGGGACACGTGGCGACTGAGATCCAGCGCCCGGCGTTCTACGCGCTCGCCTCGGGCGGCTGGCGGGACTATCTGACGCTCCTCCATCCGCCCTACACCGCCTGGCACCTGAGCTACGTCGCCGTCGGCGCGGCCCTCGCCCCGGAGTTCGCGTGGTCGCGCCTGCTCCCCACGCTCGCGGCCTTCTTCCTCGCAGTCGGCATCGGAGCGCACGCGCTCGACGAGCTGAACGGACGTCCGCTCCGGACGGAGATCTCTCGCCCCGTGCTCGTCGGCCTGGCGGCCGTCTCGATCGCGGGAGCGGTCGCGATCGGGATCGCCGGCACCCTCACCGTCAACCCGTGGCTCGGAGCCTTCGTCGCGGCGGGCGCCTTCATCGTCGTCGCCTACAACCTCGAACTCGCGGACGGCCGCTTCCACGGCGACGCCTGGTTCGCGCTCGCCTGGGGGGCTTTCCCGCTCCTCACGGCCTACTTCGCCGCGGCGGAGCGGATCGACGGGGTCGCCCTTCTCGCGGCGGCCGCCGCCTTCGCGCTCAGCCGAGCCCAGCGGCTCCTCTCGACACCGGTGCGGGACATGCGCCGGCGCGTCGCCCACGTCAGCGGGACGCTCGAGCGTCGGGACGGCAGCGCCGAGCGGGTTACGCCAGAGCTCCTCCTGCGCGGGAAGGAGGGGGCGCTGCGCGCCATGGCGGCCTCGAGCGTCGCCCTCTCAGCTGCCCTCGTCCTCATGCGAGTGACGTGATCGCCGTCACCCTCGACCACGTCGAGCCCCCGCCGCGCCTCGACGTCCGGCTGCGGCGGCCCGCGCTCACGGCGCCCGCGCCGCGGCAGGTCTCGTGGGGACGGGTAGCCGGGTTCGTCGGCGCGGGCGCCGAGCGGGTGCTGGTCAAGGTGGACGGCGTGCTCCGTGGCTCGCAAGAGCCGGTCGGCGGGCGCTTCGAGCTCTGGGTCGACCTGCCGAAGCGCGACGTCAGAGTGCGCGTCGTGGCCGAGAACGCGGCCGGGGAGCGCAAGGCCTCGGTGGTCACTCCCGTCTACGGGCTCCCGCGCGCGGGCAGGCCGACCGGCTGGCGGCCGGCCACAGAGGATGCAGCGCTCGCCCGACGGCTGCGCGGGCTCGTCCGCGACCATCCGGGAATCGCGGCGGTCTTCGTCCAGGACTTGCGCACGCGCCGTGGCGCGGCCTGGAACGCGCGGGCACGTTTCCCGGCTGCCTCGACCGTCAAGCTCGCCATCGCCGCCGAGGTCCTGCGCCGCCTGCGCGGGCTGCCGCCCCGGGACTCGAGCGTGGACCGCCTCCTCTGGGCGATGCTCGTCTACTCGGACAATGCGGCCGCCAACGCCCTCCTCGAATGGATCGGCGGCTCGACCTCGGTGGGAGCGAGCCGCGTCACGGCGATGCTGCGAAGCCTGGGGATCTCCGACACGGGCATGTACGGCGGCTACTTGACCGGCGGGGGATCCCGCCCGATTCCGCTCACCGTCGAGGAGCAGCCGAGCTTCGTCGGCAAGTACACGAGCGCCTGGGATCTCGCGCAGCTACACACGCAGGTGCACACGGGCGCGCGCGGGCTCGGCAGGCTCGTCAGGCTCGAGGGCAGCTTCACGCCTGCGGACGCCCGCTACCTGCTCTGGGTGCTCGCCCACGTCACCGACCGGGACAAGCTCGACCGCTACCTGCCCGGCCGCGTGGCCGTGCTCCACAAGGCCGGCTGGATCACGGAGGCGCGCCACGACGCCGGCCTCGTCTACTGGCGCGGCGGCTCCTACGTGGCCGCCGTCATGACCTGGAGCTCGGCGGGGGCGGGAGCCTCGTCCGATGTGCTCGCCGGGCGTGTCGCGCTCGCCGCCCTGCGCCGTTTCCAGGAGCTGCGCTTGTCCGTCCAGGCTGATCTCGACGGGTCCACAGCCTAGGATGATGCGATGGCGCTCGCGCTCGAGATCGCTTTTGCGGCCGGCCTCACTGCGGTAGGCCTCTCCCTCGCCGGAGTGGCCTTCGGCCGCATCCCAGATCGCCTGCTCGCAGCTGCCGCGGTCGCGCTCGGCGGCCTGGCGCTCGCGGCCGCGGCTGCTCTGGGCATCAACCTCGTCGAGCGCTTCACCGGCACGGAGCCGCTGCTCCTCGCCGCGGGCGGGCTCGCCGCCGCCGCCCTCGCCGAGACAGCGCTCTTCGTCCTCGCCCGCGCCCTCCGCCGCCTTCGTGACCTCGAGCAGGTGGAACAGGCCGCCCGGACGAGCCTCGAGACGTTCCTGGCGCAGGACGCCGAGGAGCGGCGGGCCGAGCTCGAGCGCCTCCTCGCCAAAGAGCGGGCGAACGCGACCTACGTCCTCGGCGAGCAGGAGCGGCGGATCGCCGAGGAACGACGCGACGTCGTCGCCCGCCAGGCGGAGCGCGCCCGGGTCGAGCTCGCGGAGGGGGTGGCGAGTGCCCAGGAGCGGCTCGAGAGCCGCCTCAGGGCCTGGGCCGCCGACCTCGACCGCGGCCAGCGCGAGCTCGAGGCCCAGCTCCACGAGCTCGGCCAGCGGCAGCGGGATGCGCTCGCCGCCTACGACGCCCGCCTGCGCGCCGATGCCGAGCGCCTCGCGGGCGCGAGCGAGGAGCAGAAGCAGGCCCTCGTGCAGCTCCGCACGGAGTTCGAGCGCCTCGTCGCCCAGATCCTCGAGGAGGGCCGCAACGAGGTCGAGGCCCACGCGGCCGAGCGACGTCGCGCGCTGCACGAGGTCAGCGAGCGGCTCCGCGCGCGTGAACGCTCGCTGCGCGAGCAGATCGAGCGGGAGGAAGTCGAGCCCGGCATAAATCGAATTGAGCCATTTCAGGTTCGTCGCGGCGGTGACGGC
>JBOHAJ010000001.1:0-13392 GCA_050697715.1 Gaiellaceae bacterium | reverse complement strand
CTGTAGGTGGATGACGACCGGCCAGATCGTGCGGATGTGGCTCGGCAGCTCCGGGCACCGGGCCCACCTGCTCGATCGGAGCGTCCACTTCGTAGGCGCCGGCGTCGCGGCCGGACGCTGGCGCGGCTACAACTGCGTGCGGATGGCCGTCGCCCGCTTCCGCTAGCGCCCCAAAGGGGCACCAGCGCCTAGGTTCGCTCGAAGGCCGCTCTGAGCTCCGCGAGCTTCTCCTTGCGGAGCTGCTCCCGTTCCCCCCGCTCGACGGCGCTGACGACCCCGTGGACGAGCGGGGCCAGCGCCACCGGGTTGAACGGCTTGGTGATGTAGTCGAGGCCCCCCAGGTCGAGCCCGCGCGTACGGTCGTAGAGGTCCGCCCGGGCCGTGAGGAAGACGATCGGGATGTCGCGGGTCGTCGGATCGTCGAGCAGCTCTTCCGTCACTCGCCAGCCGTCGAGGCCCGGCATCATCACGTCGAGGAGGATGACGTCAGGCTGCTCCCTCCGTGCCGTCTCCAGCCCGCTCGGCCCGTCGGGCGCCTCGATCACCTCCATCCCCTCCGCCTCGAGGTTGACGCGGCAGAGAAGGCGGATGGGCGCCTCGTCGTCGATGACCAGGACGCGTGTGATCGCCATTACCCTGCTGCCGCCTCGACCGGCGTCGGCTCGACCGGCTCGCTCCCCTCGGCCAGCGGGAGCTCGAACGTGAACGTCGAGCCGCGCCCCTCCTCGGACTCCACCCAGATGCGCCCGCCCATGGCCGCGACGAGGCCTCGCGCGAGGAAGAGCCCGAGGCCGGTGCCCGGGAGGCCCTCACGGGCCACCCGCTCGGCGCGGAAGAACTTGGTGAAGACACGCGTCTGCTCGGCCCGCGCGATCCCGATCCCCTCGTCCGAGACGCTGATCTCCACGGTGTCGGTACGCCGCCGGGCGGCGATTTTGACGATCCCGCCCTCCGGAGAGAACTTGACGGCATTGTCCACCAGGTTCTGGAGGATCTGAACGAGCTTTTCGCGGTCGGCGCGGACGAGCAGCTCTCCGCGCTCGACCTGGACCGAGAACCGGTGCCCGTCGCGGGAGTCATCGCCGAGGCGGCCGACGACCTCCTCCGCCACCTCGCCGACGTCCGCGCTTGTCATCGTCACGCCGAGCGTCCCCGCCTCGAGGCGCGCGACGTTCAGGAGGTCGTCCACGATGCGGATGAGTCGCTCCGACTCCGAGGCGATGTAGGCGAGGAAGGTGGCACGCTCGGGGTCCGAGAAGTCGACGTCGCTGCGCAGGAGGGTCTCGGCAAAGCCGTAGATAGACGTGAGCGGCGTACGCAGCTCGTGGGACACAGTAGACACGAAGTCGGACTTCATCTGCTCGACTGCGCGCTCGCTGGAGACATCCCGGAAGGCGAAGATGCGCCCCGCCACCGCGCCTGTCGGCCCGAGCATGACCGCCTCGGTCAGCGAGAGCCAGACCTCCTTGCCGCCGCGCGCGATGGCGAGCTGGCGCTCGCCGGGCCGCCCCCCGCCCCCGGCGAGGTCCCGCTGGAGCACCTCGGGAACGAGCCTTCCGAGCGCCTCCGAAGCCGGAACGCCGGTGATTTGCTCGGCAGTCGTGTTCCAGAGGACGATCCGCTCCTCGCGGTCCACGGCGACGATGCCGTCGGCGATGTTGGCGAGGATCGCCTCGCTGCGCTCCTTCTCCTCGGCCACGCGCTGGTAGAGCTCGGCGCTCGCCACTGCGGCGGAGCCCGCCGCGGCGAGGGCGGCGAGCGACTCGACCGCGTCCTGCCTCCAGGCGCGCGGCTCGCGCGAGTAGACGGCGAGCACCCCGTACAGGCCGCCGCCGTGGGCCATCATCGGCACCGCCAGGCCCGCCCGCATCTCGCCCTCCAGGAGCGGGTCGGAGCGCCTGACGCGCTCGTTCGCCCGGACGTCGCCGACGGCCAGCGCCGAGCGCGACTGCGCGACGATGCCGGCGAGCCCGGAGGAGGAGCTCGACCGGGAGCCGGGAAGAGTCGGCGCCACCGAGCCGTGGGCGATCCGCACGACGAGCTCCTCGCCCTCGAGCAGACGGACGACCGCGGCGTCGGCCTCGAGGAGCGCGGGCGCCTCGCGGGTGATCTCCCGAAGCGCGGTCTCGATGTCCAGGTTGCGCGAGAGGAGCGTGCCGATGCCCGCGAGCCGCTGCGCCACGGCGCGAGCTCGCCTCTCGCCTTCGAAGAGCTCGGCCCGCTCGAGGGCGCCGCGCGCCGCGCCGCTCAGGTGGCGAGCGAGGGCGAGGTCGTCGTCCGAGAACGAGCGCTCCTCCGTGAAGAAGATGAGCGCCAGCCCGGACTCCTTGGCGTCCGGGGCGGCAACGGGGACGGCAAGGAGCGACACGGAGCCCGTTTCGCGCGCCAGAGTCCGGTAGTCGCCGCCGAAGCGGTCGTCCTCCGCGACGCGCGGGGCGGCGACGACGTGCCCGTCCCGGGCGGCGCTCTCGAGCACCTCCGTCCCCTCGGGCAGGCCCTCCCGGAAGAGGCCGGCGAGCGGCGACGGGAGCTCGTAGGAGCCGGCCAGCGTGAGTCCGCCCCGCCCCGGCCGGAGCACGGCTGCGAAGCTCGCGCCGAGCGCCTCACTCGCCGCCTGGGCGAGGGCGTCGAGCGTCTCGGTGAGCGAGAGCGGCGAACCCAAGACCTGTGCGACGCGGTAGAAGCCGCGCTGCACCTGCGCCTGGCGCCCTCGCTCCTCGAAGCTCTCGGCGTTGTGGAGCGCGAGGGAGGCGAAGCGCGCGAACGCCTCCAGCACCTCGACGTCGGCCGAGTCGAAGCGGCCGCGCTCCCGCGTGCACACCCCGAGCACGCCGCGCACCTCTCCGAGCCATGTGATGGGTGCGCACATGACCTCGTTGAAGACCGCATAGGGCGGGCTCGGAGGCGGCTGCTCCGCCCGGGCGAAGTCCCGCTTCAGGATGGCTCGCCCCGCGGTGATCGCCTCGGCGATCGTCCCCTCGGGCGGGATCTGCCGCCCGACGTTCCACTCCGGCACGTTGACGACCGCTCGGCAGCGCAGGAGCTTGCGATCGGGCTCGAAGATCCAGCAGTCGGCTGCGTCCGCGCGGGTCAGCGCGACGACCTCCTCGACGAGGCGGTGGATCACCGACTGGAAGTGCAGGTCGCTCGTGAGCACCTGGGCCGCGTCCAGAAGCGTGGCCTGCTGCCGGATCCGCCGCTCGTTCTCCTGCAGGAGGCGGGCGGTGTGGATCGCGAGCCCGAACTCGCGCGCGAGCGACTCCACGAGGGAGATCTCGCCCTCCGACCACGACCCCGGCTCGGTGCGGTGGAGGGCGAAGACGCCGATGAGACGGCCGAAGACGAGGATCGGGGTCGCGAGCACCGCCTGCGTCCCGATGTCGAGCAGGGTCTCGCGCCCGCCGAGCGACCGGTCGTCGAGCTGGGAATCGGCCGCCACGTCCTTGATCGCGACCGTGCGCCGCTCCCGGGCGGCCAGGTTGGAAGCGGGAAGCCGCTCCGCGACGCCGCCGAGCGGCTTCAGTCCCGGCGCATGCCACTCGGCCTTGAGCGGCATCGGCCCGCCGGGCTCGCCGAGACGGATGAATGCCCGCTGGACGCCGGCGGCGCGGCCTGCCTCCTCGACTGCGATCTGGAGGACGGCGTCGAGGTCGAGCTCGGAGCGCACCTTGCGGCCGATCTCCGCGACGACGCGCTCGCGCGCCAGCGCAACGCGCAGCGCCTCCCCGGAGCGGGTCCGGCCGAGGGCGAGGGCGGTCTCGTTGGCGAGCCCCTGGATGAGACCGAGATCCGCGCTGGAGAAATGCCGGTGGTCGAGGATCGTGACCGCGGCGAGGACGCCCGTGACCCGCCCCTCGGAGATGAGCGGGACGAAGGCGGCGCTCTTCGCACCCACCGCGTCGGCGAGGGGGCGGTTCACGTTCGGCGCAGTCGGCACGTCGTAGATGGCGAGCGGCGTGCGCTCGCGCGCGACGGTGACCATGGCGCCGACGTCCTCGTCGAGGTGGAGGGTGACGCCGCGCCACCAATCGGCGTCCACGCCGCGCGAGGCGAAGCCCGTGGCCCGCCGCTCCTGCTCGTCCACGGCGCCGATCATCGCCGTGTCGAGCCCGAGCACGGACGCGAGCTCGTCGAAGAGCCGCTCGGCCGCCTCCTCGCTCGTGATCGTGCCTGAGAGAGCCTGCGAGAGCCGCTGGATCGCGTCTGCTTCCCTCCCCCGCTCGACCGCGATCTCCTCCGCCTCGAGGAGGCGTCGGCCTGCCGTGACGAGCAGGGCCCGATCACGCCAGCGCAGGAGGACGAGAAGGGCGGGGAGATAGCCGGCGACGATCAGGACGAACACGGGCCAGGGGCTGATTCCGCCGAGGACGCTCTGGTCGCCGAGCTTCGCCCCTCCGATCAGCCCGGCCAGCGCGCCCACGACGAGGAAGAGGGACCAGACGCCGAGGCCGAGCCAGGAGAAGCGGCGCCGGCGCAGCAGCTCGGGCGCGAGCGAGGCCGCGACAAGGAGGTAGAGCGCCGCGAGCACGAGGAGCGGCGCAGCCTCCAGAAGGATGACCCTGGTCTGGCTGTTCACCGGGCTGGTTGTTTGATGATAGGGAGCAAGAAGCCGCCCCGCGAGTCGTCTCGCCTCGGATTGACCGGCGAAAGTCGGAAGCGACCGAATTTCAAAGATGGGCCGAACGGCCTATTGGCAGGGGCACGGCGCCGCGATACCGTCTCCGGCACTGGGCGATGCGAACCGCGGTGTGTGTCCCTGGCCATGTAATCCGCGGTGAGCAATGTGGGAAGGCCCGTCGCGCTTACCCCCCGAGCGACGGGCTTTCTCCTTTTTAACCGCGGAAAGCGCTCTCGCGCTTTCCGCGTCCGAAAGGAGCCTGCGCGGACTGCCTGAGCAGCCGTTCCTCCTTCTCCGCTCGAGATCGCAGGCCGCAGGCGCGATGAAGGGAGTCCTATGTACGGAGTGATACGTCGCGAAGGCGTGGACGACGCGCGCATGGACGAGATCCTCGACCGCGCGCGCGGCGAGCTCGTACCCCGGCTCGCCGAGGCGCCGGGCTTCGAGGCCTACTACTTGCTGAGAGCGGGACGCGGCGTGATCGCCTCGTTCGGGGTCTTCGACGACGAGGCCGGAGCCGAGACGTCGAACGAGATCGCGAAGAAGTTCATTCGCGAGAGCGGCATGAGCGAGGCGATGCCGAAGGCACCCGAGATCACCGGGGGCGAGATCACCGCGCAGAAGGTGCTTCAGGCGACGACCGCGTAGCGCGTCGCGAGCGAGACCGGGTGAGGGCGCCGGGGGGCGCCCTTTTCCGTTCGAGGGCGCGCCCCGGGATCGGCGTGGCCTCCGCAAGGCCATGGGTAGACTGGCCGCAGGTGGTCAAGCGCATCGTCCTAGCGTCCCCGCGGGGGTATTGCGCGGGGGTGGAACGTGCGGTCGAGACGGTCGAGCGGGCGCTCGAGCAGCGCGGCGCACCCGTGTACGTCCGCAAGGAGATCGTCCATAACGCCCATATTGTCCGCGAGCTCGAGGAGCGCGGCGCGGTCTTCGTCGAGAGCGAGGAGGAGGTGCCCGAGGGCGCCACCGTGGTGTTCTCCGCGCACGGCGTCGCCCCGTCCGTGTACGCGAACGCCCGCTCACGGCGCCTGGCGACCATCGACGCCACCTGCCCGCTGGTGAGCAAGGTCCACGCGGAGGCGCGCCATTACGCGGCCCGCGGCTACACGATCCTCCTCATCGGCCACGCCGGCCACGAGGAGGTCGAGGGCACGACCGGCGAGGCACCCGACGCGATCGTGCTCGTGGAGTCTGTCGAGGAGGCGGAGCGGCTCGAGCTTCCGCAGGCGGGACGGCTTGCCTACCTGACGCAGACCACGCTCTCGGTGGACGAGACCGCCGAGATCGTGGACGTGCTCCGGCGGCGCTTCCCCGCCATCGAGGCGCCGAGGAAGGAGGACATCTGCTACGCCACCACCAACCGGCAGGGGGCGGTGAAGGAGCTGCTCGGCGATGTCGACCTCGTGCTCGTGATCGGCTCGCGCAACAGCTCGAACTCGAACCGCCTGGTCGAGGTCGCGCGCGTCGGAGGCGTACCGGCGCACCTGGTGGACGACGAGACCGAGATCGAGGAGGCCTGGCTCGAGGGCGTGGAGGCCGTCGGGATCACCTCGGGCGCCTCCGCGCCCGAGACGCTCGTGGGCCGCGTGGTCACCTGGTTCCGCGAGCGGGGCGTCGAGGACGTCCGCGACGGCAACGAGCCCGAGGACGTCTCCTTCCGGCTCCCGGCCGAGGTGCGAGCGCGGCCGCGGGCCGCGGCCTAGGGGAACTTCAGAGTGCGAGGACGAGCCCCTCCGCGACGACCAGCCGCGCCACGGCGGGGCGCTACTCCCTCCTGACGGAGAGCTCGGGCCCGACCTCGATCCGCACGGCGAGCGTCTCGCCCTTGATCCACTCCACGTGCTCGAGGAGGTCGGCGTCGCGCTCGGGGATGGTGAGAACGATGCGGTCGGTGATCTCGAGCCCCGACTCCTTGCGGAGTCGTTGCACCGCGTGGATGAGGTCGAGCACGCGTCCCTCGAGCCGGAGTTCGTCGTCCAGCCTCGTGTCCACGGCCACGACGAAGCCGTTGCCCTGCGCAAGCGCCCAGCCCTCCCGGGGCGCGTACTCGAGGGAGAACTCGCCCGGCGCCAGCACGTAGGGTCCGGCGCGCAGGCTCCCGTCGGTGACCTCGAAGCTCCCCGCGGCGAGCAGGCGACGGAGCTCGGGCAAGTTGGGGCCGTAGCGCGGGCCCACGACGTCGAGGCGCGGCGTCGCCTTCAGCTGGGCGACGGCATGAGGCTGCTCCGCGATCTCGACCTCCTTCACGCGCAGCTCGCCGGCAATCTCCTCCACCTGCCGCGACACGAGCGCCCGCTGTCCCGCGTCCGCAGTCGCGACAACGAGCCGGCGGAGCGGCTGGCGCAGCTTCAGGTTGGCCTGCTTGCGCGCCGAGTGGCCGAGCCCGACGATGTCGCGCGCCGCGGCGACCTCCTGGACGAGCGCCGGATCGGCGAGCGCCGCGCGCGGCTCGGGCCACCCCGCCAGGAAGACGCTCTCCGGCGCCTCGCGGCAGACGTTCGCCACGAGGTTCCGCCACAGGTGCTCGGCGAGGAAGGGCATCACCGGGGAGATGACCCGGAGCGCTTGCACGAGGGCGTGCCAGAGGGTCCGGAAGGCGGCCTCGTCACCCTGCCAGAAGCGCTGGCGGTTGCGGCGCACGTACCAGTTGGAGAGGTCGTCGACGAACTCCTCGAACGCCCGCGTGATCCGCGGCGTCCAGAAGCTCTCGTAGGCGTCCGTCGTCTCGCGAACGAGCTCCTGGGTCCGCGCGAGGAGCCAGCGGTCGAGCGCGCGGAGCGCGACGCCCTGGGGCCCCGCCTCGAGGTCGGCGTAGCGCGGCTGGAAGCGCTCGATGTTCGCGTACGTCACGAGGAAGCTGACCGAGTTCCAGAGGGTGAGGAGGCGGCGCTTGATCTCGTTGGCCGGGCCGTAGCCGAACCGGATGTTCTGACTCGGCACCTGCTCGCAGAACATCCACCGCATGACGTTCGAGCCCATGTTCGCGAGCGCCTCGTCCGCGTCGATCGCGTTCCCCCACGAGCGGTGCATCTCGCGGCCCGTCTCGTCTCGGAGCTTCTCGTGCGTGAGGACGCGCTCGTACGGCGAGCGCCCCGTCAGGGTCACCGACATGAAGCTCATCGAGTAGAACCAGAGCCGGATCTGCTCCCGCATCTCGGTGATCCAGTTCGCCGGGAACCAGCGCTCCCAGTAGGAGTGGTCGGGGAGATCCGCGCCCGAGAGCCCCTTCGAAGCGCCGGTCGCGTAGCCGCCCTCGACGGCCTCTTCGTTCTGCCAGCCGAGCGTCGAGAAGGGGACGATGCCGGCGTCGAGCCAGGCGTCCCCAACCTCGGGGATGCGGCGCACGTCCTCGCGGCCGCACGACCCGCAGCAGATCGTGACCTCGTCGATCCAGGGCCGGTGAAGCTCCTGCAGCTGCTCGAGGCCGCCGGTCGCCCGCTCGCGCAGCTCCGCGAGCGACCCGATCACGGTCAAGTGGCCGCACTCGCAAGGGTAGAAAGGAAGCGGCAGCCCGAAGTAGCGACGGCGCGAGATGTTCCAGTCGCCCATGTTGCGGAGCCAGTCGTCCATCCGCTTCGAGTAGAAGTCGGGCGTCCAGTCGACCGTCGCGTTCGCCTCGAGCATCTGGGCGCGGATCTCGTGCGCGGAGATGAGCCAGTCGTCTGCGATGCGAAAGACGAGCGGCGTGGCGCAGCGCCAGCAGACGGGATAGCGGTGGACGATCGAGCCCTGATCGACGAGGCGTCCGCGCCGCTCGAGCTCGACGACCACGGGTCCCTCGACGTCCTCCGTGCTGCGCCCCTCGAACTCCCCGTACTCCCTGAGGAAGCGCCCCGCCTCGTCGATCGGCGCGAGCACGGGCAGGTCGTGCACCCTGGAGAGCTCGAAGTCTTCGGCGCCCGCCCCGGGGGCGATGTGGACGACCCCGGTCCCCTCCTCGAGCGTGACGTCTTCCCACGGAATCACGCGATGCGCGATTCCGCGTTGAGCAGGCAGCTCGTCGAACGGTCCCTCGTACTCGAGGCCGACGAGCTCGTCGCCGCGCACGGTCCGAACGAAGCTCTCGCCCGGGTAGCGCTCGACGGCCACCCAGTCCCCGTTCGCACGCATGCCGTACTCGGCGTCCGGCTTCACCGCCGCGGCAACGTTCGCCGGGAGCGTCCAGGGCGTGGTGGTCCAGACGACGAGCGACTCGTGCTCCCGGTCTCTGAGCGGGAATCTGACGTAGAGCGAGGGGTGCGTCAGCTCCTCGTAGGAGTTGATGAGCTCGTGCTGGGAGAGCGACGTCCCGCACCGAGGACACCACTCGACCGAGCGGTGGCCGATGTAGAGCCAGCCCCGCTCGTGCACCTCCTTGAGGAAACGCCAGATGTACTCGATGTTCGTGTCGGAGAACGTGTAGTAGTCGTTGTCCCAGTCCATCCACATGCCGAGCCGCCTCGACTGGGCGGTGATGACCTCGCCGAACTCGGCCACCCGCTCCTTGCAGCGCTCGGCGAACTCCGCGAGGCCGTACTCCTCGATCTCCTTCTTCGAGTTGAGCCCGAGCGCGCGCTCCACCCCGACCTCGACCCAGAGGCCCTGGCAGTCGAAGCCGTTCTGGTAGCGCTGGTCGAAGCCGCGTACGGCCTTGTAGCGCTGGAAGACGTCCTTGAGCGTCCGGCCCCAGCAATGGTGCACGCCCATCGGGTTGTTCGCCGTGATGGGGCCGTCGACGAAGCTCCAGATCGGGCCGCCCTCGTTCCGCTCGCGCAGCTTGCGGAAGATCTCGCGCTCGTCCCACCACTCCAGCACCTCGTGCTCGAGCGCGACGTGATCGGGTACGGAGGGGAGCGGCTGGAACATTCCCGGGTCAGTCTACGTTTGAAGACATATGCCAGAAGCGATCAAAACCCAGGAATTCGACGCCCAGGTCCTCCAGAGCGAGCAGGCGGTGCTGGTGGACTTCTGGGCGGAATGGTGCGGCCCTTGCCACGCCGTCTCGCCCGTCCTCGAGCAGATCGCGGACGAGCGCCCGGAGCTGCGCGTGGTCAAGGTCAACATCGACGAGGAGCCGGCGCTCGCCCAGCGCTTCGGCATTCAGTCGATCCCGACGATCGTGCTCTTCAAGGACGGCGCGCCGGCTGCGGTGGCCGTGGGGGCGCAACCCAAGCAGATGCTCGAGCTCTCGCTGGGCCTCAGCGAGAACGGCGCCTAGTACCGGAAACTACTCGCGGTCTTGGAGGAACGCGTCGAAGTCCGCGTGCTTGCCGAGGTAGGTCTCGACTTCGGCGAGCCCCTGCGCAAACCACGAGTCGATCCAGTCCTCGCGAAGCTCGTCGTCGATGCGGTGCAGGCTGTGCTCGATCACCGTGCCTCGATTATCGGCCGCGAACCCTGGACCCTGCATAGGCCGTTCGGCCTATTTTCCCCCACCCGATCGGCCCAAATTTCGCGCATCCTGTAGGCGTGGCCCGCCCGATCTTCGCCGGCGTTACGCAGCGGATGGCCAGGACCAGGGAGGAGGTGATCGTCCATCTCCGCTCATTCATCGGCTGGCGAGCCCTCTTTCTCAACGTCGCGCCGCCGCCGGCTGCAGCCCGTCATACGAGGTGGGGCGATCGTCAGAGCTCGATTGTGGTGCCGACTGCACTCTGGACGAAGGCATCCGGAAAGCGCGCGGCGAGCTGGTGGACAGCCTTCCAGCCGGTGCAGTGAGCAGGGACGACGAGGGAAGGGGAGAGCTCGTCGAAGGCGCGGACGGTCGAGTCGATGATCGGCTCGAACATCGGGCCGCTGAGGTGAAAGCCGCCGATGATCGCGGCGACCTTCTGTTGCCCGGTCAGCCTCTGGGCATAGCGAACCGTGTTCACGATCCCGGCGTGGCCGCAGCCGCTCAGGACGACCAGCCCACGCTCACGCTCACGCAGCCGAAGCACCAGCGCCTGGTCGTCGAGGATCAGCGGGTCGGGCTGCCAGCCGCCGTGGCGGAACGCCTCGTGCCCCTGGAAGCCTGTCTCGAACTCGGTAGTCCGATCGACCTCGCCCGTGATCAGCACCGAGCCGTCGAGCAGGAAGGAAGGCCGGGGTTCCTCGACGATCTCGAAACCGGCGCCCTCCAGAGCCGAGCGACTGGTCGAGGGAAGCTCAGCCTCGAGACCCGGAAAGCGGATCCTGCGCCGACTCCAGAACTCGGGATGGATCAGCACCGGCAGGCTCGCGCGCCCGATCGTTCTCGCCACGCCCTCCATCCCCGTGACGTGATCCCAGTGGCCGTGACTGAGCACGATCACCTCCACGTCCTGCAGAGAGAGTCCCAGTCGGCGCATGTTCTCGACCATCCCAGTCGGCGAGACACCGGTGTCGAAGAGCAGCGTGCGCTCCCGCCCATCCTTCTCGACCCGCACGAGCGCCGAGAAGCCCGGCTCGGCGATCAGCGCATCGGGAACCGCGCCCTCAGTAGCGAGCCGCGCGGGAACATGCGGAGCCCGCTCGGCCAGCGCCTTCGGCCAGCTGAGCCGAGTGACCGGCCCTCGATCGGGAAGCAGAGGATCGGTGACATTGTCCATCAGGATCGTCAAGCGAACGCTCTCGACAGGCTCAAGCTCGATCTGGACCATCAGAGACCTCCTCCATTTCGGGTCGCTTCCTCCTGAGTCTCAAGACCAGCGAGCACCCCACGCCTCGAGCGCCTCGATGGTGTTCGCGAACGCGAACTCGGCCCGCGGCGGCAGCTCGTCCGGAGCGAACCAGCGGAACTCCGCGACGTCGTCCGCCGGGTGCGGCTCACCTGACGCGATTCGCGCCGTCCAGTAGAAGTTGATCGTCCAAGCGCCGTCCTCGCCGTAGCGGTCAGGTAAGCCGACGAGATAGTCGCCCGCCTCGATCTCGACGCCCGCCTCTTCCTTCAGCTCGCGCCGGAGCGTCTCGAGCGGGCTCTCGCCCTCGTCCATGAAGCCGCCCGGGAGGTCCCACAGGCCCTCGCCGGGCTCGCCGGCGCGGCGGGAGAGAAGCACGCGGCCTCGATCGTCGACGATGATCGCGCTCGCTGTCGGAGCCGGCCCCGCGTACACGCAGAGCGCGCATTCCGGGCACGTGACCGAGCCCTCGCCGTGCTCGAGCTCGGCGCCGCACCGCGGGCACGAGCGCCAGTCGGCGAGCTCTTCGGTCGTCGGCATCGGGCGAGCCTAGATGTTTCTGCGCCCGAGCTCGTCGAGCACCGCGTCGGAGAGCTTGGGCCACGCTTCGAGGGCCCACGCGCCGAACTCGCGCTCCGCGAGGCAGGCGAGGGCGGTGCCCGCCTCCGGATCGACCCAGAGGAACGTACCCGAGCCACCGAAGTGGCCGAAGGTCCGGGGCGAGTTGCGCGAGCCCGTCCAGTGCGGGCTCTTCGCGTCCTTGAGCTCGAAGTCGAGCCCCCAGTCGTTCGGCTCCTGCCGGCCGATGCCCGGCAGCACGCCCGCCAGCCCCGGGAACGCGACCTCGGTCGCCTCGGCAAGCGTCTCGCGGGCGACGAGGGTCGGGCGCAGCAGCTCGCGGGCGAAGGCGGCCAAGTCCTCGAGCGGCCCGTGGAGGCCCTGGGACGGCCGGCCGCGCAGGCGTGTTCGCGCAAGCCCGAGAGGCATGAGCACGGCCAGACGGAGGTACTCGTCGAACGCCATCTCCCCCCTGCGCGCGAGGAGGGCGCCGAGAGCGTCGAACCCGGCGTTCGAGTAGATACGCCGCTCGCCCGGCTTCGCAATCGGCTGTTCCCCCTCGAAGGGAAGTCCCGAGGCCTGGGCGAGCAGGTGCCGGACGGTCGCGCCCGGCGGCCCCGCGGGCTCGTCGAGGTCGAGCACGCCCTCCTCGGCGGCCACGAGCACCGCCCAGGCCGTGAGGAGCTTCGTCACCGACGTCCAGCGCAGCTCGCGCTCACCCGGGCCACGCCGCGCCAGCACGCCGTCGCGCGTCACCACGGAAACAGCCGCGGTGGGAACCGGCCAGCGGTCGATCTGCTCCAGAGCCTTCACGGCCGCGAGATACTAGAGGCCATGGAGCGCCGCCTGGTCTCCTCCGGCTCGCCGTACGAGCCCGTTGTCGGCTATTCGCGCGCAGTCGCGGTCGGCGACCGCGTCTTCGTGGCCGGCTGTGCGCCGATCATGCCGAACGGCGCCGCCCCGCCCGCGGACGCCTACGGCCAGGCGAGACGCTGCCTCGAGATCGTCGAGCAGGCGCTGACACAGGCCGAGGCCTCGCTTGTGGACGTCGTGCGAACGCGGGTCTACCTCACGCGGGTCGAGGACTTCGAGGAGGTGGGCCGCGCGCACGGCGAGGCCTTCTCGGAGATCCGCCCGGCCAACACGACCGTGGTCGTGAAGGCGCTCGTCGACCCGCGCTGGCGCGTGGAGATCGAGGTCGAGGCGGTCGTCACCGCTCGAGCGTGAGCCGATCGCCCTCCTCGACGCTCCACCCGGCGAATGCGCCCCGGTTGACCTCGAGCGCGCTCCGGTAGGCGACACCGGGGTCGTAGATCGGGCAAGGGTCCGCGCGGCAGGGCTCCATGTCGAGGATGCGGAGGATGCGCCCGTCTGCGTCGACGAAGGCAATCGAGAGGGGGATCAGCGTGTTCTTCATCCAGAAGCCGCCGCTGTGCTCGGCGGGGAAGAGGAAGAGCATGCCCGCATCCTGGGGCAGGGACTCCCGGTGCATGAGTCCCACCTGGCGCTCCTCCTCGCTGTCAGCGATCTCCACCTGAACAGAAGCCTGCTCGCCCCCCGTGTCGATCAGCGCCCTGGGCCCAGAAAGCTCCTCCTCCC